>JAGHTV010000021.1 GCA_018065165.1 Candidatus Sodaliphilus fimicaballi
ATATTAATCAATAAATAATAATTTGATGGAGACAAAATGTAAATCAAAAGCTATGAGCAGTTTAAAGCGTATCATGCTTTCTTTGCTGTTCATTTTGACTCTTCCGGTTTTTGCATATGCGCAAAAAATCGTTAGTGGAGTTGTTAGCGATGGACAAGGTGAACCATTGGTTGGCGTTACTGTTCAACTCATGGGTACTCAAAAGAGTACATCAACCGACATCGATGGTAAATTTAGCATTCAGGCAAAGGAAGGCGACAAGCTTAAATTCTCTTATATTGGCATGACTGCCATGGAGAAGCGAGTAAGTGGCTCGGCTGCGATGAATGTTGTCATGCAAGAATCTAATAAAGAACTCGAAGAGGTTGTGGTAGTAGGTTATGGTACACAAAAGAAGGTGAGTGTAACCGGTTCTATCGTAGCCGTTGATGGTAAGAAACTCGAATCCCTGCCTACTGACAACCTGTCAAACATGCTCGCTGGTCGTCTGCCCGGTCTCATCGCTATGCAGCACAATGGTATGCCTGGCGAGGGTTCAACCATTTTGGTGCGTGGTTCAAGTACTACTTCATCGGGTGGTAATGCACCTATCTACATCGTTGATGGCATCCAGCGCGATATGATTGATACACTGAGTCCCGATGAGATTGCCAACATCACTGTACTCAAGGATGCTGCCTCGGCTGCAATCTATGGTGTGCAAGGTGGAAGCGGTGTTGTACTTATTACAACCAAGCAGGGTCTTGAGGGCAAGCCCCGCATTACCTTCAAAGCATCGGTTAGTTCTTCAAAGAACACACAATTCCCCGAGTTCCTCAATGCTCTTGACTACATGAACTGGCACAACAAGGCTCGTGAGCTCGACGGCCTCACTCCTCTTTATACTGATGACATCATGCTTCAGGTAAAGAATCATGAGAATGGTTACGGCGAGACCGACTGGTTTGGCGAGGTGTTCAGTGGTAAGGGAATCTCTCAAGATTATAACATTACCACAAGCGGAGGTTCAAAAAATCTGAAATACTTTGTAAGCGGTGGTTACAACAAGAACGACGGTTCGGTTAAGAATCTGTCTTACCAGAAGTACTTCCTCCGTTCTAACCTCGACTTCCGCCTGACCGACTGGTTGAAGATGAACGTTTCAGCATCAGGTTACCGCACCGAGTCAGATCGTCCTGCATCAGACGTTTCAAGTGGTAACAGCGGTAGCTCAACCTCTGTATTCTGGCAGGCCACATTGTCTAAGCCTATTTTCCCCGTTATGTATGGCGACAAGTATTCAGTTCCCATCACATTGAAGGGTAACATGAACCCCATCGCTGCCCTCACCGAGAGTGGCTACAACCGTTCAAGAACTCACTGGCTTAGCTCATCGGTTAAGTTTGATATCAACATTCCTCAGGTTAAGGGACTTACAGCGTATGTACTCCTGGGTTATGACTACAAGACTACTCGTGGCAAAATATGGAAATTGCCATATACACTCAGCAAGTTCTCAAATGGTTCTTACACTGAGGTGATTAATGGTGTTCAGCAGCGCTCAGCTCTTACTGAGAGTCACAGCGACTATGAGAAGTTGGGATTCCAACCCTCTATCCAGTATGAAAATACATTCAACGACGTACACTACCTGCGTGCACAGGTTGTTTATGACCAATTGCAGACATGGAGCACATCACTCCAGGCTGGTAAGATGAACTTTGACATGCTCGACATTCCCGAGCTGAGCCTTGGCTCTGACGAAGAGATTATTGCAGGTAGCGTTAAGGGCAGCAAGACGATGTTTGCCCGCAAGGGTGTTTTAACCCGTTTGAACTATGCTTATGACAACAAGTATCTCATTGAGGCTCTCGTACGTGCCGATGCATCGGTTAAGTTTGCCAATGACAACCGCTGGGGTTACTTCCCCGCAGTATCTCTGGGTTGGAGACTTTCAGAGGAATCATTCATGGAAAATACTCGTGACTGGCTCACCAACCTCAAGCTGCGCGCATCATTTGGTATCACAGGTAATGACCGCATCAGCGACTGGCTGTATATGCGCTCAATTGCTCTGAGCAAGAATGCTTATGTTATCAACGGTCAGTTGGGAAACGCTCTGGTAACAGGCTCAGTGCCCAGCTATGACATCTCATGGGAGAAGCAACGTACAACCAACGTAGGTTTTGACATGCAACTGTTCAACGGCAAGCTCTACACTGAGTTTGACTACTACTACAAGTATTCATGGGACATCTTGCAGAGCCTTAGCGCTTCAATGCCTCCCTCATTGGGTGGCAACTACCCCTCAATCATCAACAAGGGTAAGGTTGACAACCGTGGTTTTGAGTTGATTTTAGGTCACCGCAACAAGGTGGGTAAGGACTTCTCTTATGACGTATCGGCAAACATCGCCTACAACAAGAACCGCATTCTCCAGTTCAACGATGCAGTAAATATCCCCGACTACCAGAAGAAGACAGGTCATTGCATTGGCTCGATTGTAGGTTTGGTAGCCGACGGTCTGTACAAGGACGAAGCAGATCTCGCTAACAGTCCCAAGTATCGTGGCGATGCCAAGGTGGGTGATATTAAGTATAAGGACCTTAACGGCGACGGTGTAATTGACCTCGTTAACGATGCAACAATCATCAGCGACGGTACAGTGCCCAAGTGGAACTATGCACTTAATATGAACGCTCAATACAAGTGGGTTGACTTGACACTCTTCTTCCAGGGTGCTGCCGACTATGAAATCGCCCTCCAGGGTTTCTATGGTTCAGGTGCTCAGTCAACAACCAATTTCACCAAGCCCTTTGCTGCCGATGGTAATACTCCTTACTTCCTGGTTGAGAACAGCTGGACTCCTGAGAACCCCAATGCCGAGTTCCCCCGTCTGACTACTCGCACAGCAATCAACCAAAATGCAGTATCTTCTACATTCTGGTTGCGCAAGGGTAACTACATTCGCCTCAAAAACCTCCAACTGGGTGTCAACATCCCCAAGGACATAGTTTCTAAGGCTAAAATCGAGGCTCTGCGTGTTTACTTCTCAGCTTCTAACGTGTTTACACTGTCAAAACTCAACAAGTATGGCTTTGACCCCGAGGCTCCTACAGTAAACAATGGTTATTATCCTCAACAGCGAGTTCTCTCATTTGGTATTAATTTAACACTTTAATGCAGCTATGAAAACAATGAATAAAATAGTTCTTGGTCTTGCCCTCGCTATGGGTATCAGTTCATGCAATGTGATGGATTTTGACCCCAATGACCGTTACAGTGAAGCCGTAGCATGGTCAAACAAGCAAAACATAGAAAGCTACCTTACCGGTTTCTATTCAACTGCCGAGGTTTATGGAACATTTGGTAGCAGAGCATTTGGTACAGCTGCCTTCAATACTGATGGTTTGACCTGGATGCTCAAGTACTCGAGCGACGTTGCAGGTTATGGTACCCCCAACCTGGTGCTCTTTGTAGAAAACCAAATCACATCGGCATCAAACGTGCTTTCATATTGGAGCGACTGCTATAGCCGCATACGTAAAATCAATGAGTTCCTCGATGGTATCGACAACAAGTGCACAATTCTCAACGAGACAGAGAAAGAGGCTTACAAGGCCGAGGCAAGATTCTTCAGAGGTTATCTGTACTTCTTGCTTACACGTGCCCACAAGCAGGTAATCCTGTATGATGCACTTGGCGACTGGAAAAATAGCGCTAAGGCAACCAGCACCGAGGCTGAGTGCTGGAAGTTTGTCAAGGAAGACCTTACTTATGCTTATGATCACCTTACTGAAGGCAAGCGCACTGATGGCCGCGTAGATAAGGCTACAGCTGCTGCAATGCTCTCACGCGCCATGCTTTATGCTCAAGATTGGGAGGCTGTTAAGGATGCCTGCGAGAAGGTTATTGAACTTAAGTTCTCTTTAGACCCCAATTATGCAGCAGTCTTTACTCACCATGCAGGAAGCCGCAGTGTTGAGACAATCTTCCAGGTTGACTACATGAACGAGAACTACTGTCACACTTATGATAGCCGCAACTGTCCCTCGGGCGACGATGCTAATGCAATCGCATGGTGCCCTGGCCCCACACAGGAGATGGTTGAGCACTATGAGAAGGCCGACGGTTCTTATGTTGACTGGAAATCGGTTAAGGCTACTGATGACCTTCCTGCAATATATCAGTCACTGGAGCCACGATTCCAGGCATCGGTACTTTACAACGGTGCTACATGGAAGGGTCGCAAGATTGAGACATTTGTAGGTGGTAAGGACGGCTATGCAACTTATGGCAACATTGGCGTTCCCAAGACAACCGTAACTGGTTACTATGTAAAGAAGATGCTTGAAGAGCAGAACAAAGCCATCACAACATCAAATAGCACACAAAGTTTCGTTATGATACGCTATGCCGAGGTACTGCTCAACTATGCCGAGGCACTCGTGATGTCATCAACTCCCAATGTGCGTCTTGCAATGGACCAGGTAAACAACATTCGCAACCGCGTGGGACTGCCCCCTGTAGAAGCAGCTAATGCAACCGAGGCTATGGAACGCATTAAGCACGAGCGTGAAATCGAGCTGGCATTTGAAGGTTTCCATTACTGGGACCTCAAGCGCTGGAAAGATGCTCGTAGCAAACTCAATGGTGTTCAGTTCCATGGCATTAAAATCAGCAAGACAGGTACAGGTACAACCTTTGAGCTGGAGTCGTGCGATGCTAACCAAAATCGCATCTTCCCCGAGAAGTATTATAGCCTGCCTATTCCTGACACCGAACTTACCAACAATCCATTGTGTGTGCAACTTAACGAATGGAAATAAAAAATGACAGTCATGAAAAAGATAAATATATTTAATTCAATTGCCGGTATTCTGGCAATCACGTTGGCAACGACTGCATGTGCCGACATCGAATATCCCGAACACAGCAAGGCAAGCGCCCTGCAGCAAATCTACATGAGTGTAAGCGTTC
The DNA here is from genome assembly GCA_018065165.1 of Candidatus Sodaliphilus fimicaballi. Lineage (GTDB taxonomy): Bacteria > Bacteroidota > Bacteroidia > Bacteroidales > Muribaculaceae > Sodaliphilus > Sodaliphilus fimicaballi. The sequence goes on from JAGHTV010000021.1 coordinate 4,960, forward strand.
CTCAGGTAGACAAGAGCAAGGTCGTTTACGAATCAGTGTATGGTGTGATTGATGAGAACAACCACAAGGTAACATTTGAGGTTCCTTACAACATGTCTGAGGTTCTCGATGATGTGACCGATTTGACTCACACATTCCTTGTAGCAAGTGTTCCTGTGAGCTCTGTGATTACTCCGGGTTTAGGTGGCGTTCATGACATGACCAACCCCCTTAATATCACAGTAACTGCTGCCGATGGCTCTAAGAGCTATTACACACTTGAAGCCAAGCTCAAGAAAAGCGATAAGGCCAGCATTACATCGTTTAGCTTTACTATTGGTGACAATGTGTTTACCGGTGTACCCGACGAGGCTACTCACAAGGTAACATACTTTGTTGCTACTCCCGAACTGGCTGACCTCATTGCAAAAAATCCTGTGATTCCCAATATTGAGGTATCTCCACGTGCAACTATTCTCAATGATTTGAGCCAGCCCATTGACTTCTCAAAGGATGTCGTTATCAAGGTTCAAGCTCAAGATGGTACAGTTGTTGACTGGACAATCGCTCAATCAGAGCCTCAGATTCTCGATTACGGCTTTGGTTATACTCGTAAGAAATATGTCCTCTCGTCCGACGCTCTGGGTATAACTGGTGACCTGAACATCCGCTCAATGACAGTTACTAACAACTACCTGGTAATGCATGACCGTTACTTCAAGTTCAAACTTTATGACAAGGAGACAGGCAACTATGTGGGCGAGGCAGGTTATCCCGCCGACCTTAGCGACACCAATAAGGCTAACTCGATGTATATCGATAAGGATGCTGCCGGTAAGCTTGTTGCAGGCTCATTCACAAGCTGGACTACAGGTTCTAACTTTGTTCTTTATTACTATCACGACGGTGAGACTGTAGCTCCCAAGCGCATCCTTCAAGTTGCTGGCCTTGGCGACTGCGGCCGCAAGTTTACAGTATGTGGTAACCTCACAAGTGGCACTGCATTTGTATATGCAACCAAGGGTAAGGGAAATCTCGTATATCGTTTCCGCTTTATCGATGGTGAGTATAAAGACATGGCTACAATCACTATCAAGGAGCCAAATGCTGCATTCACTTACATGTGTACTCCCATTGCATTAAGCAATACTGCCGATTCTGAATTTATCCTTGTCGACCAGCAGGCAACTGGCGTGGGTAGTGTAAGCAAGCACAAGGCTGACGGTACAATGGTCGCTCAGATGGCCGACGACGCTAAGTGCCAGAGTGGTGGTATCACTGCCGATGGTAAAGTGTTTACATTCAATGGTGCAACCTACCTGATGTACATCGATGCTAACTCTAACTCAACACTGGGCTGCTTACGCATCTATGACATTACAAGTGCCGATAACTTCTCAATGGGCGCAAGCCATCCCAACTTTGGCAAGTTCTTGGTATTCAAGAGCGACGACATGTCATCAACTACTAATGGCAACGGTACAGCTGCGGTTGCCTATGACATCGCTCCCGATGGCCAGACTTGCGACGTCTATATGATGTTAACAAGTGGTGGCGTGATGAAATATCAATTAACAAAAATTGCACTCTAATTAATTGCATATATGGGCAAGGTATTGTAACCTTACCTTGCCCATTTTTTCGTTATAATCACACAAGATGAAACACAGTTCTTTAATACAATTAATTGCAGCGGTTACAATACTGCTCGTATCGTGCGGAGGTGAAAAGGGGCATAACGACTGGCCCACTCCTGACCCTACCCCCGACCCCACTCCCACTATGACCGAGAAACCTCGTTATATATGGGTAGATGCTGCCGCCAACTTTCCCGAGTTCGCCAATAGTAAGGAGAATATTTCCCGCGACTTGGCTAATGCTAAGAATGCCGGCTTTACCGATATCGTAGTAGATGTGCGCCCAACAACAGGCGACGTGCTATTCAAAACTTCACAAGTCGACGAGGTGCAGTATCTATATGCTTGGGTCAATGGCGTGTACTCTAAGGTCGACCGTACAGCCACCTGGGATTACTTGCAGGCATTTATCGATGAAGGTCACAAGTTGGGTCTTAAAATCCATGCAGGTATCAACACCTTTGTCGGTGGTCGTTACGTGAAGGGTATTGGTATGGGACTATTTTATCGCAATGCCGAGAAAGCCAAGAATTGGGCTACTGTACTTAATGCAGAAGGAGGACTGCGTAGCATCATGGACGACAACTCTAATACTGAGAAATTCATGAATCCCGCCAATCCCGAGGTGCAAGAGTTTCTATGCGGAATTCTTAAGGATTTGGCAAAATACAACGTAGACGGCATTGTGCTTGACCGCGGTCGCTATTGTGGCTTACAGGGCGATTTCTCTGATTTGTCACGAAGCGAGTTTGAAGCCTTTGTTGGCGCAAAGGTCAAGAACTTTCCCAGCGACATCCTTGCTCCAGGCACAACCAAGCTTCCAGCTACATATCCCCCGTTCATGACCAAGTGGCTTGAGTTCCGTGTCAAGACAATATGCGAGTTTATGAAGAAGGCTCGAGAAGCGGTAAAATCGGTTAACAGTACTATCAAGTTTGGTGTATACGTTGGTGGATGGTACTCTACATATTATGATGTAGGCGTAAACTGGGCCGACAACGTCTATGACCCGTCGGCACAGTATAAATGGGCTACGAGTACATACAAGAACTATGGTTATGCCGGTTACATGGATCACATGCTCATTGGTGCCTATGCAAGCCCCAAGAATATTAACGGCACAGGTGAGTGGACGATGGAGGGATTCTGCCTCCAGGCTAAGGCTAAGACTAAAAACGGTTGCAAACTCGTAGTCGGAGGCCCCGACGTAGGCAACTGGGATTCAAGCAATACTGTGAGCCAGGATGATAAGAATGCAGCGGTTACCAAGTCGGTAATGGCATGTATTAACGCTTGCGATGGTTACTTCCTGTTTGACATGGTACACCTGCGTCAAGCTTCGCAATGGAGCTATGTCAAAGCTGGTATTGATGCCTATCTGGAATCAATTAAGAAAAAATAAAACGACCGAAGATGAAGAAAATTATTATATTATCACTTGTTTTATCTGTTTTTGCCAGCCTCAATGCTGCAAAGAGAGATAACAGAAGTGTTGAAAAACGTGACAAGATGATGTGGATGGATTTGAGCGCTAACTGGAAACGCTTTACCATCCCCGATTCGGTATCATATTATCTCGATAAGACAATTGAGTGTGGTTTCAATATTGTTGTAGTAGATGTAAAGAATACCGATGGCCACGTTGCCTACAAGAGCAATATTGCCCCACGCTTGCTCGAGTGGAAGGGCAAGAAGATTGACCCCGATTATGATTATCTTAAGGTTATTGTCGACTTGGCCAAGGGCAAGGGCTTGCAAGTATATGTCGCCTTCAATCAGTTTTCTGAAGGCAATGCACGCCTTAAGACTGGTCCGGTCTATGATGACAAGAAATCATGGCAAGCTATCAATTATGATCCCGAGATGGGTCTCACTCCTACAACAAAGCTCAAGGGTCCTTACACCGCGTTCACCAACCCGGCATTGCCCGAGGTACAACGCTACGAGCAGTCAATTCTGTGTGAGGTTGCCAAGAACTATAATATAGACGGTATCATGGTAGATCGCTGTCGCTATGACAACATTAAGAGTGACTTCAGTCAGTATTCTAAAATGCTGTTTGAACGCTATATTGGCAAGAAGGTGGAACGTTTTCCGCAAGACATCTACGAGTGGGTAAAGGATGCCGATGGCAAGTATCAGATTAAGGAAGGTAAATGGTTTAACCTGTGGATTGAATGGCGTGCGTCAATTATCTACAACTACTTCAAGGATACCCGCAAAGCTCTTAAGAAGACTCGTAAAGATATCAAGTTTGCTGCTTATACCGGTGCATGGTATCCTACATACTATGAGGTAGGTGTAAACTGGGCAAGCAAGAAGTATGACCCGTCTAAAGACTTTAAATGGGCTACTAAAAACTATAAGAAATATGCTTTTGCCGAGTTGCTCGATGCTTATACCAATGGTAACTATTATTGGGCTGTAACTCTCGACGAATACCATAAGACAAATTCGGCAGTGCGCAACGAGACCGACAGCAAGGCAATCAAGGGAGATCACCTGTGTGTAGAGGGTGCTTGCAAGTACTCTCGTAAGTTGCTTGGCGACAACGCGTTCCTTGGTGCTATGTATGTTGAGTCTTACAAGCAGGACGTTGAGCAGTTCAAGGCTGCAGTGAAGATGAACCTGAAAGAGTCAGACGGTTTCATGTTGTTTGATATTGTTCACATCATTAACCGCAACTGGTGGCAACCGCTCAAAGAGGCTGTTGTCGAGCAGGAAGGTGCAATGAAGTGAAAAAACATAATTTAATTATACAGCGATGTCAGGATTGAGAGCAAGGTCACTCGATGCATTACGTGGCTATGCCATAGTTACAATGGTGCTGTCAAGCACCATTTTCTCTAATGTGCTCCCGGGATGGATGAGTCATGTTCAATGTCCTCCTCCCAACCATGTCTTTAATCCCGACATCGCTGGTATCTCATGGGTAGACCTGGTCTTTCCATTTTTCTTGTTTGCCATGGGGGCCGCCATGCCATTTTCTGTAGGAGGCAAGATTGAGCGCGGCGAGAACAAATGGTTTCTTTCATTTAAAGCATTGCTCAGAGGGCTCAAGCTGGCTTTCTTTGCGATTTTTATTCAACACATGTATCCCACACAGCACGCATCGCTCGGCACGATGTGCATGTGGTTGCGTCCGGTAAGTGCATTTGTGGCGCTGTTCTTGATATTTGGACGATATCATGTCAGGCTCAAGCCGTGGGTGCAATACACACTTGAAACTACGGGATTAATCTTGGCGCTGGTTCTCCTGTATTTTGCCAGTGATTTTTATGAGCGCACATTCTCGCTTGAGCGTAGCAATATCATCATTCTGGTTCTGGCAAATATGTCATTTTTTGCTACGGTAATTTATATTGCCACGCATAAGTGCCCCGTGTGGTGTCGGTTGATTGTCATGCCGTTTGTGATAGCAATACTGCTTCATGGCGACAACGGATGGCAAAAATGGCTTTTCCAAGCTACACCAGCACCTTGGCTATATAAGTTTGTATTTCTAAAATACTTGTGCATAGTATTACCGGGAACTGTGGCAGGTGATTTCCTTAAGCAGAATATTAGGAGCCGTGAACATGCAACACACACGGTGAAATGGCACAAGATAGTAATGTTGTTGCTCTCGCTTGCAATTATTGTGGGCAACTTATATGGATTATACACACGTGAGCTAACGGCAAATTTAATCTTTACCATTGTTGTGATTGCATCAGCTGCTGTAATGGCGTGGTATAAGGATGGCAATATGCTTTGGAAACAACTTATGGTGATGGGCGGCATATTCTTGATACTTGGCCTGTTTGTGGAGCCGTTTGAAGGAGGTATCAAGAAGGATCCATCAACAGTAAGCTATTATCTGGTCACCGTTGGGCTTGCTTGCTATGCACTCATCGCATTTGATGTGACTTGCTCGTCGAGGATATCGGGTCTTGTGATGAAACCATTAGAGATGGCTGGACAAAACCCTATGTTAGCTTACGTGACCACAGCGTTGATTGTCAACCCTACGATACAGCTGATGAGGTTGCATGATGTGCTCGAGTATATGCAAACAGATCCTGTTTTAGGATTTTTGCGTGGTGTAATAGTAACCTCGTTCACATTGATGATTGCAATGCTATTCACGCGCATCAAGTGGTTCTGGCGCACATAGTGTTACAAGGTATAATTAAAACAGTCTTACAATATGAAAAAGTTCGCAATAATATTCACCATGTGCTTATTACCTGTTTTATCTTTTGCCAGTGGTCATGTAAAGGTGCGCTGGGAGATGGGTAAAGAGGGTATGGTCAATGGCAACTACACAGCACAACTGACCATTACAAATGTGTCAGACGATATACTTGACCATAACTGGCAGTTTTATTTCAATCAAGTGTCACGTCATGTCAAGGTTCCGCAAAACAGTAAAGTTGACTTGAAAGAGGTCGCTGCAGCTTATTTCCAGATATGCCCTAATGAGAAATATGAGCCTCTGGCTCCCGGCGAAAGCCTCGTGGTAGATATGGCTATGCCTGGACCATACATGAATGTGTCCTATACGGCAATGGGCGGTGTCTTTGTCCCCGATAGCGATATGTCTCATGCCATTGCAGTCAAGATTGAGCTGGCTCCGCTAGTTTACAAAGATATTTATCACGACCGTGACATCACCGAGCCCAACGGCACTAATCTATACGACTTTAATGCTCAACTGTCAAGCGATTACAAAGGTATATGTTGCTATGATATTTTCCCGGCAGTAAAGCAGTTGAGCCTCACAGGTGGATACACTAATGTATCAAAGTATGCGTCAATCGTTGCCGCTCCTGGCATGGAACGTGCTTCACGGTTCCTTAAACGCGAGTTGATGAGTCGTGGCATTATAGAAGGTAACGGCTTGAAAATACAACTCATACTCGATAATGCTATTGCAGCAGGCAAAGAGTATTATAAACTTGTGGTGCGAAATGGGTCGGTTACTATCACGGCAGCAAGCGATGTGGGTGCGCTTAATGGTGTAAAGACATTTATTGCCTCACTGGATCATCGCAAGGGACATCAAATCGAGAATGCAATCATCAATGACTATCCCGATATGGAATATCGCGGGTTTATGCTTGATATTGCTCGCAATTTTACCAACTACGAGGGATGTAAGCGCTTGATAGACTTGTTCAGTTATTATAAAATCAATAAGTTCCAGTTCCACTTTTCCGACGATGAAGCATGGCGTCTCGAGATACCAGGCCTACCCGAGCTTACAGAGGTCGCATCGCGTCGAGGTTGCGCCTACGACGACAAGGATTACCTGCCACAGGTATTTGATGGTAATGGTGACCCCGATGATTTACAAAACAGTGCCAACGGTTATATCACTCGTGACCAGATGATAGACCTTATCAAGTATGCCCATGAACGCGGAGTCGAGATTATTCCAGAATTTGACACTCCAGGACACTCGAGGGCTGCCATCATTGCCATGCGTGCTCGTTATAGAAAATATGCAGGCAATGACGATGTGCTTGCTAACCAGTACAAACTATGGGATGATGATATCGACTTGAACTTCCCCACCGATTTGCGATATAAAGATAATGTCCTCAATGTGGCGCAACCGGGAGTGTATAACTTTGTGTTCAAGGTTATTGATGAGATTGAAGCGATGTACCGTGAGGCAGGTGTTCCATTGCTTACGATGCATATGGGAGGTGACGAGGTTCCCGCCGAGTGCTGGAACGGGTCTCCTGTGATTCAGGCATATATGACACAAAACAACCTCAAGAGCACTCACGAGGTTAGCGAGGAATACGTTGTCAAGGTGAGTGACTACCTTAAGTCTAAGGATATTGCAATGGGGGCTTGGCAAGAGGTGGGCCTCAATCACAGTGACGCGCATAATGCTCTTATCGCTCCGCGGTTCTCGGGTGTGAGCGCATGGAGCACATTGGGCAAGAGTGCCGACACTCCCATTAAACTGGCAAATGCTGGTTATCGCACGATTGTGTCAAATGTTTCCAATCTATATTTTGACATGGCTTACAGCTGGAACCCTTATGAAAAAGGGCTCATGTGGGGAGGAGCTGTCACTGAGTATGACGTGTGGGCATCGCAGCCTCGCGACTTGTATCGCATGATCAGGCACGAGCGCAATGGTACTCCCATAGATGTGGTGCGTGCCGGCGATGGCCGCTTACCACTTGAAAAACCCCAAAACGTCATCGGTATGCAGGGACAGTTGTGGGCCGAGACCATTCGTAACTTTGACCAGGTGCAGTATGCTATCTTACCCCGCTTGTTTGGATTATCACATCGTGCGTGGAACACGACAATCGAGTGGGACGACAACAAACCTGTTACATACACTGCAGCACAGGCCAGATTTAATGCTAAGGTTGGTGCAGAACTGTGTATTGTTAACCGTCACGGTTATAATTTCCGTCTGGGACAGCCAGGAGTAAAAATCGAGAATGGTATGCTCCTGATTAACAAGCAATATAATGCCGAGAAAGTACGTTATACCCTTGATGGTAGTGAGCCCATAAACGACTCTCCCGAGTGGACTGCTCCGGTAGCTGTGGATGACAACGTTAAGGTCGTCAAAGCAAAGGCATTTTGGTTGTCACACACAAGTCTTACCACTTATCTGAATAGGTAATAAACGTTACGAGAATAAATAGTGGCGCTAACTCCATATTAGGGATTAGCGCCACTTATTATACGTTAAATAATTACTTATTTAATCTCAAAGTAATCTTTATAACGGTCATATAGATGACCAGCTTGCAAATAGGCTGATTGTGGGCTCATAAAATGTGAGAACTCAAATGTGATGGCCTTGTCATAGCCTGCACGCTTAGCCGCCTCAAGTTTAAGTCGTAGCTTGTCAAACTTGATAGGGAAGAACTTAATGGGCATGTCGCGGTCAAAGCTCTCGGCATTAGTCCAGCATTGCATGTTGTACTTGTCGGCAAGTTTCTTGTTTACGCTGAAGAATGCATCAAGCTCGTTATAGTCAATCTGTCCATCCTGAAACGCACATGCGTCAACCACCTCGTGAATACCGTCAAAAATCTCGTCCCACTCCTTCTCGTGCTGTTGAACAGACACTGCAACATCTTTGGTCAGTGCACTATCGGCAGCCTGGACGGCTTTCTTGCCATCAATCCAAGGCGATATGAACGTGGGGAGACCACCTGAGACATCCTTGCACTGCTTACCCATATTGTAAAACGAAGTGATGGCCCCTTTAGTGTTTCGAGAAATCTCGGTACTGATATACCAGCCACCAAAACTATTGTACTTGTGACCATACTTATTCCATACCTCCTCGATTACATATTTGTTGCGCTCAACCTCAAGCGACATATCACCGGTATCCCAGTAATGACCACTGTCATAAAGGCCAAAATAGAATTTCATACCATACTTCTGTGCAAGGCGCAGAAACAAATCTACCAAGTCCATTGAGGGTTGATAACATCCTTGCTTCATAAGATACTTAGAAGGGTATGTTATGAATTTACGATAGCCTGAACGTATCAGGATTACAGTGTCAATACCTATAGCCTTCATGTGCTTGAAGTCTTGCTCCCACTCTTTGACACCCCAGTTTTGGTGAGGAATGTCATGTGAAATTTCATCGAGAAACGTGCCAGTGATTTTAAGCGCGTTATTCTTGGTCAGAAGCCCGGTATTGTCGAGCGGAGTATCCAAGACTAAACTATCAGGAGAGCCAAGGGGATTGTTTGCCATGATCGGGGCAGCAACAACAGCAGCACCAAGTGTTGCCATGCTCTTCAAGAAATTTCTGCGATTGTTCATGTCATTTATAAGTTTTATTTGTTTTTAATTAATTTTCCAAGCAGTGGGGTGAGTACATCGGCATAATGATTAAAAGCTACATCGGTAAAATGAATACCGTCGACCGATGCTTCGCCATCAAGAACCGTGATGTCTTTAGACTGGATATAATATATGTTTTTAATACCCATCTTCTTCATCTCGGCAAACTCTTGCTTGATTGCGGCATTTTTTTTAACAACTTCCTGAATAGTCTTTTGGTTGTAACGACTCTGTGGAAATTGGGGGTCCTCAATAAACACAATGGGTGTGTTAGGGTTTTTGTCTCGCAGTATTTTTACAAATTCCTTTGTGCGCTCATGAATTTGAGCAACAGACGAGTTGGGTATGTTATCCATTACATAAACCGAGGCATTGACGTCGGCCATCATATGAGCGATGCCCATGTCAAGAAAAGCATTACCGCTAAATCCCAGATTTATACATTCACGGTTCAAACGGCGAGATATGATATTGCTCGACGCCATACCCGGACGTGATGCACAACCACCTTGCATGATGCTGCTTCCATATAGCACAACAGGGTGGTCACGCTTGGGAAAGTCCATTGTAGGTTGCTCGATTGTTGCAAGCGAGTCAATGCCTATTTCCAGAGTCTTGAGTCCGTCATATAGTGGCAGATAAAGCATGTATTCCTTCATCTCGGGCGCCCCGTTGCGCAACATGCTCCACTGGCTTATTGAGTCGGTGGTAGGGCGTGCGCTATTTACATAATGCCAATGATCTTTATCCCAGCAATACAAATCCAATCCTCTAATGCCTGTGGGAGTCATGTGACCCATAACCATATTAGCAAGGTTGCGCCAGCGCATTGTAAACGATGTTGTGTTGCTCTTAAATCGCACCGCCAGCCCGGCACAGTTAGAACCAAACTCAATTAGCGGCTTTCGTAGAGAGTCGTTAAGCGAAGCAGGAATGCGGCTATAGTGAGGCAAAGAATCCTCATAAACCTTACCCAGTAGGGGGAATTGGTCAGCGTTGACATATCGTGATGCTGCCCACGCGTTTAAGGTGAGCAACATTGTGGTAATTGCAAAAATAAAGACTCGGAGCTGTTTAATCATAACTATAAAT
>JAGHTV010000015.1 GCA_018065165.1 Candidatus Sodaliphilus fimicaballi
GTATCATAAATTTGTTCTTCATAATCGTCATTTTAATATAATTAATGTATAAAATGCAAAGTTAGTGTATTATTCGGTATCCCCCAAACGAAAGGCCCCAATTAGTGCATTAACCCGTCAAACATTAAGTTTTTTTATATGTTCAACACGGTTGATTCAAGCCGCGATAGGACATTCCGTAAACGTTCACAACAAACGGAATCGTATTCTCGGCCTCGCTTCCCATTGTAAAACTTGTATTATGAGAAGCCTTAGCAATATTTATAACTGACTTAAAATTTGAAATAGGCCACTTCTGATGACCATCCTTGTCTTCTGTGTCAATGATACTATATTTGTTATTTCCGTCACAAATTATACAATTTGACTCCACTTTGGCCTTTTCGGCGGTAAGCACATAGCCTTCAGAAACTGGCTCCACCTTTAGGCCTTTTATAATTACAAAAAATTCAATAAGACCATCAGCATTGTTCACAGTATTATCTACTCCATACAAATAAGCCTTTGCAGTCATTGACTTAGTATCAACATCAACAATATAGTTCGTCATCTCGTCGGTCGACGACTGTCCGTCCATATAGTTGATTGATGTCACATTGCTACAGTATTCATACATGAACATCTGCGGTACCGATGTCACGCGATACTTGCCATCAACCGTGTAGCCGATGAACATTTGTCCCAAATCAAAGTCAACATCTATACGCACATTGGTCACACGAGCATTAGGAGACTGCTCAGCAACATACGAGTAACAATCCGTGTTTTTTTCAAGCTGAATGTCTTTGAGATATATAGCTTCGCCATTAAGAGCATCAATACCGGGATCCAGAACCAGATTAGCCTTACCTGTTTCGATATTCACCTTAACCCTATTGGCCTTTACCACTACCGACGCGGCGTCTTTAGACGACAAGTCTGACACATAAGTTTGCATCAACAGGGTATTTTCCTTTTCATGGTTTCCCATGTCGGGTTCGTCTGCACTGCTACTGCATGCTGGCAGCACAACTGCAAGCCAAAACATTGCTACTAATAACAATAAATTTTTCTTCATAGTCCAATTTTAACAAATACTTACTTTAATAATTACTTACCTTAATAATGCCGACCAACGCAAAATATTGCACCAAAAAATGTTAAAAAACCACAATAACATTATTTTCTATGTTAATCTTATAACTATCGCAACTCTTAGTCAGCAAACCTCCTTATAATTAAATTGCATTGAACATAATATGTGTATAGAATTACTCTTTTATCAAAGAAAAAATTTCTAAATATTGCTAGTTCTTAAAAAAAATGTAACTTTGCACCCAAATAAACAACAAACCAATATGAGCCAAACACTTCAACAGCAAAAAACAGTTGATTTCACTGTCACCATTCCTAAAGTGGACCTCAAAAGATTTAAAGGTCTTATTAAAGCAATGGGTTGGTCTTGTGAGAGAAACGAAACCGAATATTATGAAAGCGACCAGTTTTATCAAGACATTGATAAAGCCGAAGCTGACATTGCCGCTGGCAAAGGCACTGTGATAACTAGTGTTGCTGAACTTGATAATTTACTGGTATGACCTATTCTCTTGAATTTTCACCTCGTGCCTTAAAAGATCTTGAGAAGATAAAAAAAGCTGGCAATAAATCTATTCTAAACAAAATACGCGTTATTTTATTAGAATTAATGGAGCATCCTCTTACAGGAACAGGGAAGCCCGAACCTCTACGTCATAGAGAAAACACATACTCTCGTCGCTTGTCAGGCAAAGACCGAATAGTCTACTCTATACATGATAACTTGGTAAAGGTTAATGTGCTCCAAATGCAAGGACATTACGATGACAAATAAAACATAAATAGATAAACAAGACACCCAATAATCGTCTGGATTATTGGGTGTCTTGTTTGTATACCCTCTCCCTCGGTGGGCTTTGTGGGTCTGTGGGAGATGTTATTTCTTGGCCTTGAACAGGAGGTTGCCCTGGGCGTCGAGGAAGCTTACCTCGCCATCGTCAACGTTGTACTTTGCTACCTTGTTGAACGCTGCTAGGAACTCGTCTTCACGCATCTCCTCGGGGCAGAACATCTTGGTCATCATGCCTTGAGTGATGGTGATATTGCCATCGGCATCGGCCTTGTACTCGCCACCTATTGTGTTGCAACCTACAGTCGCACTCACACGGCCACCCTCAAACATTATGCTGGGCTTTGCTATCTCGCTGCCAGGAAGTGCTGTGCCGTTGAGCTCGGTAATGGCAAAGGTTTGATTATCAATACTTGCCACACCACTCTTGCACGAAACCATCATTGCAAACATTGCTACTACTGCGATAAAACTAATATTTCTCATACTCTAAAATTTACTTATTGTTAATAAACAGTCTTTACTTGCATCGTGTCATTTAGACTTACCGAATGCAGTAAGGTTTAATCCTGCTGTTATTACAATTTTACTTTAGTCTTAACGATGTATCACTATCCATCTTACAGATTGGTAATTACAGGCGATTTCAGCGTTACGGTTTTGACTCGTTCCATGCTGTTTCTAAACGACTGCGCATGATACTTGGTTTCGCCTGCGAGCAAATAGAAAACCCTGTCGCCAAGCACCTCGGCAAGCCTATGATCCATCTGTATTTTGCACAGCGGTCCATTCTCATTCATGACTATCAATGACACCCACACCCCAAAGAACTGATCTTCGCCATCATCGTGAAGGATAAAGTTCTCCACCTTGGGCGGGCATGTGATTTCCTTGCCGTTGCGCACCATAGGCACATAGCTCTCAGGCACAAAATAGATGTCGGTCACAGCGAGGGGGTCGCGTGTTCCAGCAGTGTTAGTATAATACATCGTGCAGTGCACATCACCTATAAACCAGTCACGTGCCCATTGCACATCCTTGAGCATCACATGCCGGGTAAATGGATGTTCAAACTCCATCAGTGTGGGCGTCTCCTTGCATTTTTGGATGATCCTTGCCTCGGTGAGGACATTACTCTTAAACATGAGGCGTGGGTCAACATTGACTCTCTTAGAAAACCCTTCAAGCATGTCGTCAAGTGTGGTGCTGTTGTGGGCATCGACCGCAATCTCCTGCCCCACCAGACTTCCATTTTTGTACAATGCTACCGACTTCATATCACTCTCTTTGAGTTTCACGAGTTTGGGCATCGTGTTGTTGTCGATTTCAATTACAGGTGCAATCGCACACCCATTATCACTGGTTTTGATATAGATATATGTCACATTATTAAAATCCAACTTTGAACCATCGTGCAGCTTTATTGACACATTGCATTTTCCAGTCTTTTTATCATTCTCGGGCTCAAGTTTGGCCAATTGTCTTCTTGCACTGGGAGAGCAGTCAAGAGCAACTCTGAACTGCAGCTCATCCGTGTCATTTTTTATCATATAGCGAACTCGTATCTGCGACCCATCGGCTAATGTAGACTTCTTTTCGACTATTGCTTGAACATAGTCGTAACGCTGATCTACCTTGTCTTTAGGTACAAAATAAACCTTGTTGAGCCCTGTGGGTGAAGGCACATCGCCAAATAGCGCACTACCCCAATCGGCATCGAGAGCCGCAACTTTCATGCTCACCATGAGAGCACAAATCACTAATATGATTCTACTGATATTCGTTTTATGCATCATAACCACAAAAAATGATTTTTTGCTAAAAGCTTCTTGTTACAAAATTAGCAATTTATTTTCACATCACAAAACAATCAAGCAGTCCTTGTAC
>JAGHTV010000106.1 GCA_018065165.1 Candidatus Sodaliphilus fimicaballi
GTACAAGCCCAACTACACTCCGCACGTAGATTGCGGTGACAATGTAATCATCATTAACGCTGAGAAGTGCGTTCTCACAGGCAAGAAGTGGAACGAGCGTCAGTATGTACGTTACACTGGCTATCCCGGTGGTCAACGTTTCTCTACTCCCGCTATTCTCCTGCAGAAGTCTTATCGCAAGGGCATCAAGCCTGGTATGCACCCCCTGTACCTTCAGGTAATCAAGGGTATGCTTCCCAAGACTCGCCTTGGCGCTCAGCTGCTGAAGAATGTACACATCTACAATGGTGATTCACATCCCCACGAGGCTCAGAATCCTAAAGCAATTGACATCAACAAACTGAAATAATTAAGGAAGAATGGAAAGAATTAATGCAGTAGGTCGCCGTAAAGCAGCTATCGCTCGCGTATATGTAAACGAAGGCAACGGCGAAATCAAAATCAACAAGCGTTCACTCACCGAGTACTTCCCCAACCCCATCCTCCAATTCATCGTTAAGCAACCGCTGAGCACACTGGAGGCAGTTGAAAAGTATGACATCAACGTCAACCTGAAAGGTGGCGGTTATAAAGGACAAGCTGAGGCTCTCCGTCTGGCTATCGCTCGTGCTCTGGTTAAGATCAACCCCGAGGACAAGAGCGCACTGCGCAAGGAAGGCTTCATGACTCGCGACCCTCGTGCCGTAGAGCGCAAGAAACCGGGTCAACCCAAGGCTCGCAAGAGATTCCAGTTCAGCAAGCGTTAATCGTTACTATATATACATTATATATATTACGACTTCAACACTTGCTCTACCCGTGGCATCATGCAGGTGTGCATAGTGCTGCATAAATAGAGTTTAGTATCCAAATCGCGCGGACTCACACTGGGAACTGCGGTGGCTACCGAGCGATTGATTAAGTTGAATGTAAACAAAAACAAACAAGAAAAAATGCAAACACCTAGTTTTGACCAACTTCTTGAGGCTACCTGTCACTTTGGTCACCTCAAACGCAAATGGAACCCCTCAATGGCTCCCTACATTTTCATGGAGCGTAACGGTATCCACATCATCGCCTTATACAAAACACAAGCTAAGCTTGAAGTTGCTGCTACCGCACTGAAGGAAATCGCTAAGAGCGGTAAGAAGGTGCTCTTCGTAGCTACAAAGAAGCAAGCTAAGCAAGTAGTTGCTGACCGTGCTAACTCGGTTGGCATGCCATTTGTGATTGAGCGCTGGCCCGGTGGTATGCTCACAAACTTTGCAACCATCCGCAAGGCAGTGAAGAAGATGGCCGCTATCGATAAGATGGCAAAGGACGGCACACTCGACAACATGTCAAAGCGTGAGAAACTCCAAATCTCTCGTCAACGCGCTAAGCTCGAGAAGAACCTTGGTTCTATCGCTGACCTTAACCGTCTGCCCAGTGCAGTCTTCGTTATCGACGTAATGAAGGAGCACATCGCAGTTGCTGAGGCAAACCGTCTGGGTATCCCCGTATTTGGTATCGTAGATACTAACAGCGATCCCAGCAATGTTGACTTCGTAATCCCCGCTAACGACGATGCATCTAAGTCAATCGACATCATCCTGGCTACAGTATGTGAGGCCATCAACGAGGGCATCCAAGAGCGCAAGGTTGAGAAGGTAGACAACAAGGACGAGGAAGTTGAAGCAACAGAGGAGAAGCCCCGTCGCGCACGCATCCGCCGCAAGGCAGAGCCCAAGGCTGAAGAGGCAACTGAAGCTCCCGCAGCTGAGTAATTCTCACCAAAATTAAAACAATAGTCAATGCCCAATCACAGGTTGGGCATTGATAATAATAAAAACCACAAAAACAAATAAAATACTACTACAATGGCAGTAACTATCAATGATATTAAGAAACTGCGCGACATGAC
>JAGHTV010000289.1 GCA_018065165.1 Candidatus Sodaliphilus fimicaballi
TGTGCGTATTGAGTATTTTAGAGGCAGTACGTGCCAACCATCTCGAGAAGACTTGCAAGATTTATCAGGCATCTACATCGGAGCTGTATGGCAAGGTGGAGGAAGTTCCCCAAAACGAGGAAACCCCATTCCATCCTTACAGTCCCTATGCAGTTGCAAAACTATACGGATTCTGGATTGTTAAGGAATATCGTGAGGCATATAACATGTTTTGCTGCTCAGGCATCCTGTTCAATCACGAGAGCGAGCGCCGTGGCGAGACATTTGTGACACGCAAGATAACACTTGCTGCCGCTCGCATTGCTCAAGGCAAGCAGGATTGCCTCTACTTGGGCAACCTCGATTCACTTCGCGACTGGGGCTATGCCAAGGACTATGTGGAGTGCATGTGGCTTATCCTTCAAAACGACAAGCCCGAAGACTTCGTTATTGCCACTGGTGTACAACACTCGGTTCGCGAGTTTACCGACCTAGCATTCAAGCACGCTGGCATTACGCTCAAGTTTGAAGGCAAAGGACTTGACGAGAAGGGAATCTGTATTGCTGTTGACGACCCTGCCAACGATAATCTCATAGGCAAGGAACTCGTTCGCGTCTCAGAGGACTTCTATCGTCCCACCGATGTTGTTAACCTGTGGGGTGACCCCTCCAAGGCTAAGAACAAACTGGGTTGGAACCCATTAAGTACAACATTTGAGCAACTGGTTGAACTGATGGTCAAACACGACATGGCCAAGGTTGCAGCTGATAATGCAGCACAGAGTGTTCGCAAGCTAAACCTCGCTGAATTCCTTGAAAAAGGCATCGTGAAATAATTATGAAACGTTATTGCCAAACTCTCACTCTTAAGGACGATCCCACTCTTGTAGAGCAATACATCAAGGTTCACTCTAATGTATGGCCCGAGGTTATTGCGGGACAACACGAAGTAGGAATCCTATCTATGCAGATCTATGCCCAGGGGCGTACTCTATTCATGATTGTTGACACAAAAGACGATTTTGATTGGGAGCAAGACATGGCACGATTGGCAACTCTCCCTCGACAGGCCGAGTGGGAAGCTTATGTAAGCCAGTTTCAAGGTTGCGACCCCAATGCCACATCGGCCGAGAAATGGCAACTCATGACAGAGATATTCGACTCTGAACGATAACTTATTTATTATAATTAGGTGTAATGAAGACGATAGAAAAACAATATTTATTGCCCTTCATACTTGTTACAAGCCTATTCCTCCTGTGGGGACTGGCCAACAACATGACCGACACACTTCTTGCGGCATTCAAACGCATTATGGACATGAGCGATACACAAACATCGCTTATCCAATTTGCGTTTTACGGAAGCTACTTCTGTTTTGCTCTTCCTGCAGCACTGTTTATCAGGAAAAAGAGTTTCAAGTCAGGCATCATTCTAGGACTGTTGCTATATGCCTGTGGTGCAATACTATTTTATCCTGCCGCAAAAGCTGCAAGCTATGCCTTTTATCTTGTTGCCATCTATATTATGGCAGGAGGATGCAGTGTGCTCGAGACAACGGCTAATCCCTATATCCTGAACATGGGATCGCCCGAGACTGCCACACGACGATTGAACATCGCACAGTCTTTCAACCCCATTGGTAGCATAATGGGCATATTGATGAGCAAGTTCTTTATCCTAGATAACATCAGCCTATACAGCGTGAGTGCAACCTATGCGACTCTGGGCTGTGTACTACTCGTTATTCTAGTCATGATGTTGTGTGCCAAGATGCCTATGGGAAAGGACATTGATGGACATGATATATTGAGAGTAACATTCAATCGATTGTTCACTAACAAATTATATCGCAATGGCGTCGTTGCACAGTTCTTCTACGTAGGTGCACAGATAGGCGTTTGGTCATTCACCATACGCATAGTGATGCAGGAACTGGGAGTGCTTGAGTCAGAGGCAAGTACAATATACCTTGTTACCATCATAGGTTTCTGTCTCTCACGTTTTGTTTACACATGGCTCATGAAGTGGATATCACCTGCACGCCTGCTTGTTGCAGGAGGAGGACTCTCGGCATTAATGGCACTCATTGTAGTTGTCTCGCCAGGTACAGGTTGGTTTATGGTTACAGCACTCATACTCATCAGCGTTTTTATGAGTTTGATGTTCCCCACAATCTATGGCATTGCCCTGAGTAGCATAGCCGAAGGTCAACACCCCGAAGACAGCAAGATAGGTGCAAGCGGACTTATAATGGCAATCCTGGGAGGTGCAATCTTGACTCCTGTACAGGGAATGATTTCAGACGCCACAAACATCTACATTAGTTACATCGTTCCTGTTGTATGCTTTGTTGTGGTTACCATATTCGCAATTTCGGCTACTACAGTTAACCTAAAATCAAGATGAACAAGAAGGTTTTTGTAAGCGGATGTTATGACTTGTTGCATTCAGGTCATGTGGAGTTCTTCAAGCAGGCTTCACAGTATGGCGACCTTTATGTGGGCATTGGTTCAGATACTACCTATCTCGAATACAAACACCGCAAGCCCATGTTTCCACAAGAAGAACGCCTCTTCATGGTTAAAAGCATCAGATATGTGAAGGATGCATTCATTAATGAAGGCAGCGGTGTGATTGACTTCTTGCCCACACTCGACTTGGTGAAGCCTGATGTATTTGTCGTCAATTCAGAGGGAGGCTCTGAGGAGAAACGCTCGCTGTGTGCAGCCCGAGGTATAGAATACATTGAACTCAACAGAACGCCTGCCGAAGGGCTACAAGCAAGAAGTTCATCGTCACTCAAACTTGCTTTGACAGGCCCCTCATCATTGGGTGGTTCCGATGATGTACTTGACCCTGCCAAATACCCATCGGGCCCCATTCCTACCCGACTCGACCTTGCAGGTACATGGATTGACCAGCCCTATGTGAGCCAGCATCATCCAGGATGGGCACTTACCATCTCGCTAGAGCCCACCTTTGAGGTGCGTGACCGCTGTGGACTGTCGACTTCTACCCGCAAGATGATCCAAAAGATATGGCCCATCAAGTTGCCCAAGATGGATCCCGAGATGCTGGCACGACTCGTCTTTTGCTTCGAGAACAATCCCGAGAGAGAAGATAGTCACATATCAGGAGCTCAAGATGCAATTGGAATATGCATTCCTGGCCTGTGTCGTCATTACTATGACAAAAACTTTTGGCCACTTAAGGTAGAATACACTAGCGATGAGATGACCCTCCGTTTCCTGGAGCAACACATCGTATTGGTACCAATGGAACCCCGAAAGGCAGGTTGCTCGGTCATTGAAGGCAATGATATCACTCCCGAGAAGGTTGCCGCTCTAGCCTGTGCGGCCGATGCCTGTTGGGATGCAATCATGGCCAAGGACCTCAATGCCTTCGCCGCAGCCTACAAAGCCAGTTTCAATGCCCAGATTGCAATGTTCCCCGGTATGGTAAAGCCCACATATCATGGCAACGAAGGCCTTGACACCACATATATAC
>JAGHTV010000373.1 GCA_018065165.1 Candidatus Sodaliphilus fimicaballi
TGAATGGTACGGGCAAGTCTACCTTGCTCAGCATTCTTGCTGGGGTCGATACACAAGACTCGGGCACGGTAATCTATCGCAATGACTTGCGTGTGGGCTATCTGCCACAGACTCCCGTTTTTGATGCTTCAAAGACCGTTATCGATGCTTGCTTGCAGGGCGACGACAAGATGGCTCAGGCTGTGCGTGCCTATGAGTCTGCTCTCAACAGTGGCGATGCCGATGCTGTAACAGCAGCCATTCAGGCTATGGACAATGCTGGCGCATGGGACTATGAGGACCGCTTCAAGCAGATACTCACTATGCTCAAGATTGCCGACTTCAACCAGCCTGTCAACACTCTCTCGGGCGGACAAATCAAGCGTGTGGCTCTGGCACAGGTGCTAATAAGCGAGCCTCAACTGCTCATCCTTGATGAGCCCACCAACCACCTCGACATCGACATGATTGAGTGGCTCGAGAAATACCTGCGCCGCTCTACTATGACGCTGCTCATGGTCACTCACGACCGCTACTTCCTTGATAACATATGCAACCGCATCATCGAGATGGACGACCAGCAGGTGTACAGCTACGACGGCAACTACAACTACTACCTTGAGAAGCGTGCCGAACGCATTGAGACTCAAACGGCTCAAGTTGAGAAGGCCCGCAACCTGCTACGCACCGAGCTTGACTGGATGCGTCGACAGCCTCAGGCTCGTGCCCACAAGGCACAGTATCGCATCGACGCCTTCTACGACCTGCAGGAGAAGGCCCGTTATCGTCGCGACGACAGTGAGGTGGAACTCAATGTAAACTCAACTTACATAGGCAACAAGATATTCACAGCCCATTCGGTGAGCAAGCGATTTGGCGACAAGGTCATTCTCAACGACCTTGAGTACACCTTTGCCCGCTATGAGAAACTGGGCATCGTGGGCGACAATGGAGTGGGCAAGTCTACTTTCATCAAACTCCTGCTGGGCGAATTGGCGCCCGATAGCGGTTCGTTTGAGATAGGCGAGACTGTGCGATTTGGTTACTACAGCCAGGAGGGAATCAAGTTTGACGAGGGCAAGAAGGTCATCGATGCCGTGCGTGACATTGCCGAGGTGGTTTACTTCGACGAGAAGAACCACTACACTGCCATGCAATTCCTCAACCTGTTCCTGTTCAGTGCCCGCGACCAGCAGAAACTCATAGCCAAGCTCAGCGGTGGCGAGCGTCGTCGCCTATACCTGGCCACAGTGCTCATGCGCAAGCCCAACTTCCTCATCCTCGATGAGCCTACCAACGACCTTGACATCACCACACTGGGCATTCTTGAGGACTACTTGTCAAAGTTCAAGGGTTGCGTCATCGTTGTGTCGCACGACCGCTTCTTTATGGATCGCACCGTTGATCACACTTGGGTGTTCCAGGGAGATGGACATATCAAGGATTTCCCCGGTAACTACAGCGAGTATCGTGCATGGAAGGACTATCACGACCAGCAAGAAGCTGAGCAACAAAAGGCCAAGGAAGCTGCTAAACCCAAGCAGACCAATCAGTGGAACAATCGAGACACTAGCAATAAACTCACTTACAAGGAGAAACGCGAGCTTGAACAACTCACTGCCCGCATCGAGCAACTGACTGCCGAGAAAGAACAACTCGATGCCCTCTTTGCCAGTGGCGAACAACTCGACGATGTTGCAACCCATGCAACACGCTATAGTGCCATCAAGGACGAGCTGGATGAGATTGAATTGCGTTGGCTCGAGTTAAGCGAGAAAGATGCTTAAACCCAGAAAATCCATTGGACTTTCTGGATTAAACTACAATTGACATTCTAGGATAACAAAAAAGCCCCTTACTCGAGGGGCTCTATTTTGGGTCGTGCTTTGCGGAGCCTATCGGCGGCGTTGCGCACTAATGTTTTATTAAGAAAAAGTCAGTAGTTTGAAGCTATTTTATTGTATTCACTCATTTGACTACCTATTTTATAAATGGTTTAATCAAAAAATGTGTTTTAACATATTTTTGCATTAAACCCTCAATTTGCTCGATTTTTCATAGAAAAAATCACTAAATTTGCATCTAGAATAAAACATAAACAAACTAACTATGAAAAAACTCGCATTTTCGATTGTTGCAGCACTATTTTTAGTGTGTGCGTGTGTTGAGCCTGTTCAGGCCCAAGTCAACAATACTCTCAAATACAAGAAGGCGCTATTTATAGGTGCTCACCCCGACGACCCCGAGACCTGTGCCGGTGGTACGATGATATTGATGAAGCAGATGGGTTGTGATGTGGTGAGTGTTTACCTAACTGGCGGTGAGAGTGGCATCAAGGGCAAGACTCACGAGGAGGCTGCTGCCATACGCCGCATTGAGAGTGCCGACGCCTGCAAGGTGATGGGTGTGCGTTCATTGTGGGTAGGGCAGATTGACGGCTACACCGAGGTCAATCTTGAACGCTATGCTCAGATGAAGGCCATCATCGAGGCCGAG
>JAGHTV010000407.1 GCA_018065165.1 Candidatus Sodaliphilus fimicaballi
GACTAATTCCATATTTCTCGATTACTGTGCGGCGAGTGAGATTACTTACTGTGATGATGTGGTCGGCATGGTTCATACCGTCCTTCTCAATTGCAAATACAGTAGGGTTCACATTGCCACGGCTACGGTCAAAGTCGGTAGCATGAACATGGATTACAAAGGGTTTTCCTGTAACCTGCTTGGCGTGAATGCCAGCAGGGTAGGTAAGCCAGTCATGTGAGTGAATCACATCAAAGTCAACTGTACGAGCAATGACGCCGGCAACGATTGAATAGTTGTTGATTTCTTCAAGAAGGTTGTCGGGATAACGGCCAGAGAACTCAATGCAACCCAAGTCGTTGGTTCCTATGTGATTGAAATCGGCATATATGTGATTACGCAGGTCATAGTAGGTTTGTGGATCCAAAACATGACCTATGCGTTGTTGCACATAATCATAGTTTACATCTTTCCATACCACTGGTGTTGTATTGGCACCAATGATTTGTGCAAAGTCTTTAGGTTCGTCGCCCCAGGGTTTAGGAATCACAAAGGTGATATCCAAGTCCCCATTTTCGACCATACCTTTAGTCAAGCCAAAACTTGCTGTTCCCAATCCGCCCAAGATGTGAGGAGGAAACTCCCAGCCAAACATTAAAGCTTTCATATCTTATATTAAGGTTTATTCGTCAATAATATTAAGGTTCTTAAATATGCGCAGAATGCGGACAACGCCTGCAACATTGGGCGCATAGCTCACTGCACCACGACCTATGAATGGTGGGTTGCCGTCGTAGAGTTCACTGAGTGTGCCTATGCATCCCTCTTTCATCTCATCCTCAAATCCTATGAGCATTCTCTCGATAAATGGCAGACCGTTTATGCCAAACACCTTAATATATGTGTTGGCATAGAAGCCCATGAGCCACGGACGGGCCGATCCTGTGTAGTATGCGCGTTGACGCTCCTCGGGATTACCCAAATACCAGGGGTTGTAGCCGTAGCTGTTGGGGCTGAGTGTGCGCAATCCCTTGGGAGTAAGGAGCTCGCGAGTTACCACATCAAGTACACTCTTGCGTTGGCGACGGTTAAGCGGTGAGTAGTCAAGACCTGCGGCGATAATCATGTTAGGACGCACGCTCAAGTCTGTATATGAACCGTTAACATAGTCATATAGATATCCATAGTCGTTGAGGAATGTGTCAACGAAGTTCACTTGTACCTTATCGGCAATGTCACGCCAGCATTCTACATCGTGAGCACTGTCTAACTGATTTTCAAACAGCTCAATTGCACAACGCAATGCATTGTACCATAAACCGTTGTGCTCAATCAGGTAACCTGTGCGAGGTATATATGGTGTTCCGTCGGGCTTTGTTGAGTCCATCCATGACATTGGGCGATAGCTTCCATCAACACTTACTAGGCCATTGGCTTCAACCTTGATATTGGGATGCTTGCCCTCGATAATGAAGTTGAGCATTTCCTTAATGAGGTTGCCATATCGTTCACGACAGATGTCGTTAGACTGGTCGTGGCAATATCGCTGCAAACCCCATATGATCCATAAGGGTACATCGGGTTGGTCAAGCCCTTCGAGATGGCGGTCACGCTAGCCTGTGTGCATCCAGTCCAACATTGCACGTTGGGCAGTATCCATGATTGCCTCATAGTCGGGACGATGGTGAACGCTTAGCGTGCAACCAGGCAGTGCGATAAACTCGTCGCGTGCTCTGATCTTAAACCAGGGATATCCTGCAAGCAGGTAGTTGCCATCGGCATTGCTGATGTAGAATTGCTTAGCGCTATTCTTCATGCAGTTGTAGAAACTTGTGCGTGGAGTGCGAGGCTTAATCTCGTCTTCATACATCTTTGCCAGGTTGCGTGTATTTACGGGATCAATGCCGGCCGAGAATATTATGCTCTCACCCTTCTTGATATCAACCTGGAAATAGCCAGGAACATAGAGGTCCTCGCTATAGGGTATGCCACGTTCTTGGTCTTTAATATATTCAATGTTCTTGTACCAGTGTGGTTCGTGAACATAAGTAGGCTTGTGGTTAAATTGCATATACAGGGTGGGGTAGCCCTCATACATGCACATAGATACGCCATTCTTTATCTCGTTGTATTCGCGACTTGCAACACGGTTTTCCATACACAGATCGTTAGCATTGCGGAATGCAAGGAATGGACGGAATTGCAATGTTGTCTTTGAGTGAGCATCAACAAGTGTGTAGCGTATGAGAATGCGATTCTCGTGAGTGATAAAGATCTTTTCTTTCTTCAGGATTACACCACCCACGCGATAAGTAGTGGTAGGGACACGCTCGCAGTCGTATTCGCGAATGTATTTGTGCCCATTGGGGCTGTAGCAGTTGCCATTATAGCGATGAAGTCCCAGGTTAAATGGAGCGCCATGTTGTATCACTGTCTCATCAAGCGATGATAACAACACGTGGTTGTTGTCATCGAGCTCGGGAACGGGTATGACCAGGAGGCCATGCTGCTTGCGGGTATTACAGCCCACAAGGGTAGTACAGTGATAAGCTCCCGACTGATTAGTTCTAAGCATCTCTTTGGGCAGAGATTGCTCTAGATTAATCATCAGGCTTTTATCAAATTTTAAGTAACTCATTAGTAGGGAGTTTTTACTGGTTAATAGTTCCTTGGTATAATTGTAAGTTTTTCTTCTTCAAAATTACAAAATAACATTGAAATTAGCAACATATTTATGACAAAAAATGATCATCAAAATCTAGGTTTTACCAATACTTTTAGACCTCGTTCGATGCAGTCAATTTTCAATGTCTCTGTTGCCATTATGGGGTCGCCATCTATGTGAATAATATCGGCCTCGTCACGCTCAATGACGATGTGCTTGCCACGATATATAGTCACATGGTTATCTCTGTTAATCTGCTTTGTCAGTAATCGTGCTGCAAGTAGTGGACCGTCAACAAGATTCATGTCATGAATCACTGTAAGGTCAATGAGTCCGTCTTGCATCGACGCATTGGGGGCGATAAAAGCATTGTTGCCATATTGGGCCGCATTGCAGCATACTACTGAGAACGCTTTTGGTTCGTCAAATGTTTCTCCATCTATTGTGATGCGATAATGCTCACCACGGGTTTCAAGAAACTCGTTTATGTTTGTTCTTACATATGTGACAGGTCCACGAGCAGCTGACTTGGCAAATTTTTCGCGCACCTTGGCATCAAAGCCTGTGCCACAGGTGCAAAAGAACGGTATGTCATTTACTATGCAATAGTCAATATGAGTAGAAAAACCATTATCGATTATCTTGAGAGCATCCTTAATATTTGATGGAATTTGCAAGTGTCGCGCAAAACCGTTGCCCGAGCCGCAAGGGATAATGCCCAGTGCCACTTCGGTACTGGCTAGTTTGCTGGCAACTTCGTTGATTGTTCCGTCTCCTCCCACTGCAACTATTGTTGAGTAATTATCGTCGATAGCTTCTTGAGCTAACTGGCTTGCATGACCGGGAAAAGCTGTAAAACTTATATTGACATCCCATAAGGATTCGTTCATAGAATCCATTATCTGTGCTGGGATATCTTCCTTGCGCGAAGTACCCGATATGGGATTAATAATAAATAGTATTTTTCCTTTTGTGTTCATGTATATAGAGGGTTCACAATTTGTATGCGAATTTACTAATTTTTCTTCAATTATTTGTCGTTTTCGCGTTCTTTTCTTAACTTCGTGCAGCTTTTTAAAATATTTAAACAGATATGAAAAAAATTAGTATAAATTTACTCACAAATGTCATGCTGCTTTTGGCAGGACTTATCTTCTTATTGTTCTATAATACGCCCCATATTCTTGATTGGGTAGCACGCATTATAGGAGTATTGTTCCTTTTGCCATCAATAGCTTTTCTGCTTGTAATATCGTTACGAAAATCTCAACCAAGTCGCACTAGTGACTATATGGGAATCTTGCCAGCGTTGGGTGGTATGTGCTTTGGCATTGTCATGCTCATAAGGCCTGCTCTTTTCAATAGTGTTCTTGTATTATTGTTGGGTGTACTGTTGAGCATTTTGGGACTGTTCCATATCTTCTTTTTGATGTTGTCCTACAAAAGAGTGAGTGCAAAGGGATGGTATTTCGTTTCTCCATTTTTAGTTTTGGCGGCTGGTATTGTAGTGCTGTTTGTCGAGACGGTATCTCTTGACGAAAATATGGTTGTGCTCATCACAGGCATATCGCTGTTGCTGTTTAACTTTACCAGTTTCCAGGAATACCTGGGAGAGCGAAAGAACCGTAGTGTTGTGGCTGATGTTGAGGCTGTGGTGGAAACCGAAAACCCTACTGACATAGAGTTATAGTACATTATATAATATAAAACGAGCGTTCACTGTGGACAACCATGGTGAACGCTCTTTTTCGTGGTATTATTCTTGTAAAGCCCTAATTTATGAAAAAAGTGTTGTGCCTTTAAACCGTAAATATAAATTTTTAGTGCTATATAAATT
>JAGHTV010000387.1 GCA_018065165.1 Candidatus Sodaliphilus fimicaballi
GCTGTGGTGTATCCGTGGGACATGCCCCGGTTGCCAGTGGGTAGCGAGTTTGTGCTCATTCCTGTGATGCACGCATGCCTCATGCTGGTAGCCCTGGCTATGATAGAGCCGTGGAGCAGTCGCGAGTATGCCCCCGAGCATAAGCCTGGCATGCTGGCACGATATTTCAACTATCTGGGCAACGAGAGCTTGGGCATATACCTGTGCCATTACTTCTTCCTGTTCCCGCTCACAGTGCTTCGCCAACCTGTGATTGACATGGGCCTTGCTACGTTGCCTCTCGCTGTCATTGCCGCCGTTATCGCTGTGTGTGTCATTGCAGTGACGCTGCTCGCGATACGACTTATCAGTTGCAGTCGCATACTATCGCTGCTCATGCTAGGTAAGACAGGTAAATGATAATACACTATCTGAGAGGTAATTCCATTTTGCTTGCAGAGCAAGCTATTTTCTAAGCAAAGCATAAAAATCAAAATAAAAATATTTTCTTTTTTTACCGGACAACAATGATAACTGTATAAAACAAGTGCCACAGTCTCACGAGGCTGTGGCACTTGATGTTTTGTTATAGTGCGATCGTTTATTTCACTGCGAGAATGATATTGATGATTGCATTAATATCGGCAATGTCGACAGTGTTGTCGTTGTTTACATCGGCGTTAGCATCAAAGCTGGTTGTGAGTATCAGGTTGATAGCTGCGTTAACGTCGGCAATGTCAACTGTACCATCGCCATTAACATCGCCAGGGATGCCAGCGGGTTTAACCGCGGGCAGCCATGCTGTGAGAGTGAGGTCGTCGGTGCAGTTCTCGAGCGGTGTGCCCATGCTGGTCTTGTCGGCCAGGGCACTCTTCATTGCAGTGTCAAGCAGGTCGTGGAAGCGTCCTCTTACCACGCTCTTAGCCATGAGGCGTACGAGCCAGTTCTGGTCAGCGAGCAATACGTCGACAGTCTTGTCTGAGCCACTGTCGATGCGGCTGCTGATGCTGTTGAAGGTAACGCCAGACTTCTGCTCATTACCCTTGCTCATTGTGATAGTGAGGTCACTTATCACGTCGCCCAAACCGTTGTAGCAAGCATCTACAAAGCTGTCAAAGTCGAGTGTTGCTCCATAGTCTGAAAGCATGCTGCTAATCTCGTCCCAGCTGTGCCATATTATGCTGCTCACTGTAGCGCGAGTGCTTGACTTGGCACGGTTGAGTGCGTAGGTGTCAAAGTAGTTGTCACTAGCTATCTTGGTGATATTTTGAGTTGTGAACGAGAGGGCATTGCGATCCTTGTTCATGGTGATGTAGCGCACGGGGCAGGGGTAGGCGATAGCCGAACCAGTGGTAACCTCAACGATAGAGTCAGTCTTGTTCTCGGTGTACCATACCGATGCGTTAGAGATGTGGATGTGACCTGTGAGGAACATGCGCATGCCGTGAGCCAGGAATTGGGGACGCAGGTTGTCGATGCCGGCAATCATGGCATCGCCCATGAGAGCGTTCTGGTCGTCGATGTGAGGGATAACCTGGTGGTGAGTCATAACCATGAGTTGCTTGTTGGCTGCCTTTGCCTCGTCGGCCTTTGCGAGAATCCAGGTGAGTGAAGCGGCCGAGATGCCACTTGCGTCGAGTGACTTGTTCTTGTCGCGCTCCTTGCACAGGTTGTCGTCAATGGCAATGAGTCTCAATCCGGGCAGGGGTTCGCACACATAACTCAGCGAGTTGGGGTCGCATTCCAGAGCGTCGTTGTAGCCCATGTT
>JAGHTV010000266.1 GCA_018065165.1 Candidatus Sodaliphilus fimicaballi
ATGACTACAGCCTTGTGTGCCTCGTAGTGACTGTAAAATGACTTGAATGTGATACTCTGTGCACCAGTTGCACCATTCTTGCTAGGAGTGAACTTGATTTCACGCACCGAGACGGGAAATGTGCTCACCTTCTCGGCACCTCCCATTGCATCGAGGTCGATTGCAATAGTGTAGTCCTTGCCAGCCTCATAACCGCCCTCTATCTCATAACGCACATAGTTGGAACTGGTGATGCTATTGTTGCGGGTGTCTACCTGGATGTAATCGATGGGGATGGTGCTGTTGAATGTGAAAGCAATAGTGTCGGGCAGGCTGTAAAAGGTAATGTCCTTCTTGAGCGACAGGTAGGGAGCACGGCTGCTTCCGTTAGTAAAACTGAGCACGCCGTCCTCGCTCAACGAAAGATTACTGGCACCGCTCTGCTTGAATGTGAAGCCGTCCCAAGACTGGTAAATATAAGGTGCGTCGCTTATCTCTACCTTAACATCGGCCTCGTCAACCAGGTCACCTATAGTACAGGTAATGTGAGCATCGCCGTTTTTCACACCCTTGAGCGTGCCGTTGACTATTGATGCTATGCCGCTGTCGCTGGTTGTCCAGCCCAGGTGTGTAGGGTCGTAGAGACAGGTATTGTTGTTGACCGTAGCAGTAACCTCGACGGGATAGTCACGGTCGTCGATGAGGATTGTAGGCTTGATTGCGATGGCAGGCTGTGCAGCCATTGTGGTGACAGGCACGGTGCAGGTCATGCCGTTGAATGTGGCAGTGAGCACGCCATTGACAACCTCTCCACCAGCAATAAAGACATTGCCGTCGGTTGAACCAATCGCAGCGTCGCAACTCAGCGTGAAGCCTGTCACATTCTCGTTAACGAGTTCGCCGTTCTTGTTATAACCCAGAATCTTGGGAGTGAACGATGAGTAGATGGGAGCCTTAACATGATAGTCCTCAAACATGATTGAAGCAACCTCATTGTCCTCCTCGCCCTCGGCCACGAGCATCCATCCGCATGCCACTGCACGGGGAGTGCCCTCGGTAGTGGTATTGATGATAGAGCCATTGATCATCATCTCGGCCGAGCCACCTGCGTCGTAGTTAACCACCTCGCTCACATCGGGGCACATATTCTTGAGTATTTGACACATGACCGCTGTGGGACAACCTGCCGAGATGCCATACTTCTTGCTAGTACTCTTGTCTATGACAATCATATACAGTTTAGTACCATCGGCGTTACAACCATAAGCAGTACGGCTGTAAATCATGCTGTTGTACTCCTCGTCATAGTTGCGACCTGTGAGTTCACCGTTGTGCATCACCTGTGCATTACCCTCTACCATGCTCTCGATGGTGGGAACGCCCACGCCACCGTTGCAGTCGCTGCTGGTCCAGTAAGACGCCACCTCAATCTCGTCACCCTCGACGAGCGCTTCGAGCTTAGACTTGGCAGCCCCCGATGCGGTGATACAAGCGTCATAAGAGCCTAGCTTCTGACGGTCGGCGCTCTTTACAATCTTTGATACGACAAACTTCATGGGCTTGTTAACGAGCCACTGCTCGCCATCGACAAATGTCAGGTAGTAGTTGTCGGTACCCACAGTGCCCTGTGCACCGTGCGATGTCCAGTTGGTCTCAAACTCGCGGGTTGCGGTATAGGCCTGGTTCCACAAAGCGACCTCTCCGTTTATGCCACGGCGGTTAACATTGGCATAGTTCACAGTGCCTATCTTGCTGCTGGTGATGGCACCAGCCCAAGCGAAGTGGCCCATGTGCACGCGGCGGTCGTGAGTATAGACCGATGCACCAGTGCGAGCCCAGCCACCGTCCCACTGGTCGGCAGTCATATTGGTGTTGACAAATGTGGTGTCGTTGCGCACAGCAGCACCCATGGGAGTGCCCAGTGCATACACATTCCAGGGAGCGCCCGAGCCGCTCACAATCCAGAAGTTGCCATTGCAGGCAGCCACAGGACGACGGGTGGCAGTACGGTTGCGCTTATAGGCATTGACTAGGGCCTCGGTACGGCCCACAGTGTTGTAGCCTATGGTTGTCTCGACACGCATGTGAGGATTGGTCACATCGGCCTCAAGTACATAAACATTAAGGGGATAGTCAGGGATACGAACGATGGTATTCACCATACCCGGACCTATAGTGCGATGGAGCAATGTGTCCATTTCATAGGTCTTACCATTGATATCGACTGCAGCCATTGCCATCGACGCACAGCAAGTAGCCGCAACCAGTGCGGTGTAGATTCGTTTCATAGAGGTTATGTTTTATGTTAATGTATTATTTCGTCCCAAAATTAACAAAAAAACACAACACACACAAATAAAAAAACTAATTACACAGCCTCTAAGATAGCAATAAGGGGGGGGTATGACAGTAACGAGGTTACTGCTTGGTGATTAGGGCTACGGCATAGGCGCTGATGCCTTCCTCGCGGCCGGTGAAGCCGAGCTTCTCGGTTGTGGTGGCCTTGATTGACACCTGCGAGATGTCGCAGTTCATGCACTGTGCCAGTTGCTCTTGCATGGCGGGGATGTGGGGGTTGATCTTGGGACGCTCGGCACATATGGTGAGGTCGCAGTTGCCCAGCGTGTAACCATGCTCGGCAAGCAGGCATGTAACCTCGCGCAGCAACTTGCGACTGTCAATGCCCTTGTAGCGAGGGTCGGTATCGGGGAAGTGGTAACCTATGTCGCGCATGTTGGCAGCTCCCAGCAGTGCATCGCACAGGGCGTGTATCGCCACATCGGCATCGCTATGGCCCAGCAAGCCCAGTGTGTGCTCAATCTTTACGCCTCCCAACCACAATTCGCGGTCCTCCACCAGACGGTGAACATCAAATCCCATTCCTATTCTAAACATATTGCTCTGTCGTTATCTTGGTTATGAAAAAGGGGCAGTCTCCTGCCCCTGTGTTATCTTATAGTATAATGTCTTACTTGCGGCCAAACATGTTCTTGATGCCGTCCATGTCAAACGACAGGGTGAAGCGTAATGTCTGGTCAAGGGGACTCTGCTGTGCAGTTGCAATCATGTAAGATGCATCGAGACGAATCACATTCATTGAGAAACCTGCACCGAAGCCAAAGTACTGACGGTTACCCTTGGTCTTGTCCTCGTGGAAGTAACCACCACGCAAGAAGAACTGCTGATTGTAGCTGTACTCAGCGCCTATAGAGTAGTTGATCTCCTTGAGTTCCTCGCTCATGCCGCCGGGGGCGTCGTGGAACGAATCAAAGATACCGCTGATTGACGACTTGTCCTTCCAGTTTTGCAAAGCCTCGCTGTAAGCCTCATAGTCATAAGCGCCCTCGGGAGTGAGATAGTTGGCCTGGCGGGGCTTAGCGGGCACGAGCAGCTTGTTAGCATCGACGCTCACGGTGAGGTTGTGATAGTCGGCCAGAGGGAATGTGAATGCAGTACCCAGACGCAAATTGGTGGGCAAGAATGCGGGATCATTACCGCTATTGTAAGATACCTTAGAACCTACATTAGAAATGTTGGAACCCAGTGACCACTGGCACTCGTTGCGGCCAATGACGGGATAGGTTGTATAGTAACCGCTGATGTCGGCAGCAAATGCCGATGCACCCTTGGTCTGGTCGTTGTTGTTGGTGTCGCCACCATAACCCAGGTCGCTATAGATGTAGCGCAGTGCCACACCCATTGAGAACTTCTCGCTCAGTTTGCGAGAGTAACCCAGGTCGACAGCCATTTCAAACGGGTTGATGCTAGCCATTGCAGCACCACCAGCGTCGCTAGTCGAGATCTCACCCAGTGAGAAATAGCGCATTGACGCACTTACTGCCTGATTGTCGCCGCTACCCAGCTTCATATAACCGGTAAGGTTGGCCAAGAAGATGTCGTTGACAATCTTACGCAACCACGGTGTGTAAGACAGTGATACACCAGCGTTGCTGTAGCTGAATGCGTACTTTGATGGATTCCAGAACTGAGAGTTAACATCGGGGTCGGTTGCAACACCCAGGTCACCCATTGAAGCACCACGGGCATCGGGGGTGATAGCCAGTGATGTTACACCGGTAGTGATGGGGTTAAAGCTCTCGTTCTTAATGTCGTCGGCCTTAGCAGTTGCAGTCATCACGAGTGCAGCGCAGGCAAGTATTGAAAACTTAGAAATTATCTTCATCTTGTGTAATTTTTATATTACTGCTACATTAATTAACTACAAATCGCGCTTTTTATTATATAATAAGGGTGATTTTTTCAAAAAAAACGCAACTCGGCCCCACAAAGCCAATTTTCAAACGACAAATTACCAATAATTTGACAATTAATCACTAACTTTGCAAGTTGAAAAATAACGCGCTAAATTTTACATTGATTATGTCAATAGATAACATACTTTCGCAAGCCACCGCCAGTGCGGTAATTGCTCCTTACGGCGTAGAGTTTCCCGCCGACAAGATTGTTCCCCAAACCACCCGCAAAGAGTTTGAGGGCAACCTTACAATCGTTGTATTCCCCTTCCTCAAGGCGTCTCACAAGGCTCCCGTGGTAACAGCACAGGAGATAGGTGAATGGCTGGTTGCCAACTGTGATGCAGTTGAGAAGTTCAACGCAGTTCAAGGTTTCCTTAACATCACCATTCGTCCCACATTCTGGACAAGCGTGCTCAACCATATTGCTGCCGAGCCCAACTTTGGCATTGTCCCCGTAACCGAGAACAGCCCACAGGTGATGATTGAGTATTCATCGCCCAACACCAACAAGCCCCTGCACCTGGGACACGTGCGCAACAACCTGCTGGGTTATAGCCTGTCACGCATCATGGAGGCTTGCGGTAACAAGGTTGTCAAGACCAACATTGTCAACGACCGCGGTATCCACATCTGCAAGTCGATGCTTGCATGGCTCAAGTGGGGCAACGGCGTTACTCCCGAGATTGCCGGCAAGAAGGGTGACCACCTCATTGGCGACTTCTATGTAGCATTTGACAAGCACTACAAGGCCGAGCTCAAGGAACTCATGGCAAGCGGCATGACCGAGGAAGAGGCCGAGAAGAACTCTGCCCTCATGGCCGAGGCTCGTGCCATGCTCAAGAAGTGGGAAGACGGTGACAAGGAAGTGCGCGACCTGTGGGCAAAGATGAACGAGTGGGTATATGCCGGCTTTGACGAGACCTACAAGCGCATGGGTGTGGGCTTTGACAAGATCTACTACGAGAGCAACACTTACCTCGAGGGTAAGGAGAAGGTTGAGGAAGGCCTCGAGAAGGGCATCTTCTACCGCAAGGAGGACAACAGCGTGTGGGCCGACCTCACAGGCGACGGACTCGACCACAAGTTGCTGCTGCGTAGCGACGGTACAAGCGTTTACATGACTCAAGATATAGGTACAGCCAAGCTGCGTTACCAGGACTTCCCCATCGACCAGATGATTTACGTTGTAGGTAACGAGCAGAACTACCACTTCCAGGTGCTGTCACTGCTGCTCGACAAGCTGGGATTCAAGTGGGGCAAGGACCTCATCCACTTCTCTTATGGTATGGTTGAGCTGCCCAACGGCAAGATGAAGTCTCGCGAGGGTACAGTGGTTGACGCCGACGAACTCATGGACGAAATGATCGACAC
>JAGHTV010000402.1 GCA_018065165.1 Candidatus Sodaliphilus fimicaballi
AACTAAGGCTGTGCGTGACTTCAACGGTCACGCACAGCCTTTAATCAGTAGTTAGGGTATTATCTTTGACTCTCTGGTTTACAAAGCGAGGATGATAGCAATAATTGCATTAACATCGGCGATGTCGATTGAACCGTCGTTGTTGATGTCGGCAACGCCGGGATAGTCACTAGCCGTCTTCTGCTGAAGGATGATTGCAACGAGTGAGTTGATGTCGGCAATATCAATATCACCATCGCCATTTACATCGCCGGGCTTAAGTGATGGTGCACTTGTGGTCTTAACATTGATTACATTAGACCAAGCACTCTCGTCATACTGGTAAACCACCTTAACTTTGTACTGGTACTCTGTCTCGGGGTTAAGGCCAGTAACGGTGTAATGTGTATCGGTGATGCCTGTTACGGTTATCACATCGCCATTGCGAGTCTCGCTGGGAGCCATTGCGGGAGCACTTGCGCTTGTTGTAAGTTCACCGCTGTAAATCTTAAGGTCGGTGATGACAACACGCTTGCCAGCAGTTGCTGTAAGGGTCAATTGTTGTGTTGCGTTTTCAACGCAGTCAAGAACGACGGTGTATTCAGCCTCGGTGCTTGAGTGAATAGTTAATTGCTTGCTTGAGGTTCCCACTTTTACAGTAAGGGGAACATTGGTGTCGCTGTTGTAAGCCTTAGCCTTAATTACAATTGATACCTTCTTGTTGCTGGATGTAAGGTCAAGTTTGGGAGAAAGGAGTGTACCTGCATTACGATTTGAGCTCAGGCGCATACCACCAATCTCGGTATAAATGTTGGAACCGGTCCAACCAGAGTTGTCCATGTAGTTATTGATGGAGGTGTTTGTAACGGTTGTTCCCGACTTGGTACACTTATCAAATGTCTCGCTCATCAGCAGGGTAACAGCAGGTTTGGGATTGACTTGCAGTGTATAGCTTAAAGCATCCTGGCGAGCCTCCCAGTTGGCAGTGAAGCCATTGCCAGCCACATTGGTAGCTTCCTCGGCAATGGTTGCGGGTACAGCTCCGGCTACATAGAAGAAACTTATTGAACCGTCACTGTTTTGGGTAATCTTGGTGATGGGCTTGTCAAGGTTGCCACTGGTGTTGTTGAGCTTGGCTGGGGGGGTAGAAGTTGCGGTAAGCTGGTCGTTGCCTTTGTAAGGATAAAGGTCGCCCACCTCATCGTCCTCATTGAGGTAATAACTGCCATAGTAAGAGTCCATCTTGAGGCTGTTGTCGGCAGGTATGATGGTCATGCATTGTGGATTACTGTTGTTGACAGTGT
>JAGHTV010000429.1 GCA_018065165.1 Candidatus Sodaliphilus fimicaballi
CTATTATACCTATCTTTTATTATTGTCCAATAAAAAAGATCTTTTATATCCAAACACTTCTAATCTTTATATATAAGCAAAACAACACGCAGCCATCATAATTTTGCTGCATGCTGTTTGTTAGACTCAAATTGTTGCCAATGGTTTACTCGTTGTCGGTATAACTGTAGTACCGGCCACCGCGACACACGATGATGTGATCGACAAACCCAATGCCCATAACCTTGCAGGCCTGCTTCACACTGTGAGTGAGTGCATCGTCGATGCCACTTGGGCGTGGAGTGTCGCCAGGATGGTTGTGAGCCAAGATGATGCCGTCGGCCAGACGCTCGATGGCGGGCTTGAGTATCATCTTCACATCGGCCACAGTCATTGCCGTGCCCCCGCTGCTCACACGCTCGTGATGCAGGATACGCTTTGAGCGGTCGAGCAAGAGCACATGCATCTCCTCGTGGGTGAGGTGCTCAAGACGCAGTCGCAGGTACTCATAGGCATCGTAGCTTGAGGTAATCTGCTTGCTGTCGTCAAACTTCTCGAGATGATATCGTCGTCCCAACTCAAGTGCAGCCAGTATCTCGGTAGCCTTAACCTCGCCTATGCCACGATAGTTCTTGACAAGGTCATTGATTGTGAGGCGAGCCACGCGATAGAGCTTGTCGTCGTTCTCACGCAGTATGCGCTGGCACAGTTCTACTACCGACTCGCCCACCGAGCCACTGCCCACAATGATGGCTATGAGCTCGGCTGTAGTCAGAGCGCTGAAGCCCTGATGCTTGGCCTTCTCGCGCGGACGGTCGTTCTCGGCCACCAGTTCTTTGAGCGCACGCGACTGGTTACTGTCACTATTGGGGTCGTACATCATAGTGCATTAAAATGGGGGTTGGTCTTCGGTCTTGGCAAGGAAATCAACATTGGGTGGAGGTGCTACCGAGGCACCACCCAAGTTTACCCCACCACCTGCAGCAATGTCGTCATTGCTCAAGTCGTTCATCTTTGACTGAACCACATTGTTCTCGCCAGTGAGGCTGTAGCTGTCATCCCAATTCTCGAAACGGGCAAACTTGTGTACAAATCGCATATCAACATCGCCCACGGCACCACTACGATGCTTGGCAATGATAAACTCGGCCTTGCCACGAATGTCGCGACCCTGGGCGTCCTCGCTGCTCTTGGTGTAGTACTCCTCGCGATGGATGAAGCATACGATATCGGCATCCTGCTCGATTGCACCCGACTCACGAAGGTCGCTCAACTGCGGACGCCTGCCATTCTTGTCGTCGCCACGCTGCTCCACGCTACGGTTGAGCTGTGACAATGCAATGATGGGGATGTTAAGGTCCTTGGCCAGTGCCTTGAGCGAACGAGAGATGTTACTTACCTCCTGCTCACGGCTACCAAACTTCATACCTGAGGCATTCATCAGCTGCAAGTAGTCGATGATGATGCACTCGATGTTGTGCTCGGTCTTGAGGCGGCGGGCCTTAGTC
>JAGHTV010000255.1 GCA_018065165.1 Candidatus Sodaliphilus fimicaballi
ATTTATAATTTTCAGTACATATTTATCGATTTTAATTCTATCGAAATAGTAGCCTGTAATTACAAAGAAAAAGGGTACAGCAAAGCGTGAGAATGCATTCAATAGAGTACAGACAGTTTGATTGTCACCAAATGCATGATCTGTCGTATGAAGACAAACTACAAAGAATGCAGCTACTAGCCGCATAATATCTAACGTATTGTTGCGTTCTGTGGATACAGAATTTGGTTGTTTCATGTAGTACAATGAATTTGGGAGAACATTCTTCCAAATGAATCAAGTGATATTATAACTTCGCGATTGTCGTGATTTTGTTGATGAAGTCGTCTTGGTTGCGGGGTGAGATATACACAACTTTGCCGTTGCCGTAATGAATGGCGAGGCGCTTGAGTGACGATGCTGGTGCACTTATCATGCATCGGCTTGGTTCCACCTTGGTAATGGTGGTGATGTCAATATCCTGATGAAACCACAAGGTGTATATCTTGAGGGTTGAGCCGTCAATGACATACTTGATGCAAAATAGCAACGACAGTGTCATGGTCATAACTGCCAGCATTATGGCGATAAACATAAAGTCCCCATCGTACAATGCTGGAAAGACGGGAACCAAGAATGCCAATGCGATTATTGAAACGAGCGTTATGCTCACACGACTGCGATATGTATTCATGACCAGGAGTGTTTATTTTACCCAAACAACATAATTCTCCTTGCGTGGAGGCTGCGGCTTTAAGGCGTCGGGGGCTGCATAGCCAATGATGCAGTTTCCTATACCTTCATACTCATCGGTGACGCCAAGCTCGCACAACAGTTGCTTGAACTCCTCCTGCTCAAAGGTCTCCTTGGCACGGTGTATCCAGCATGAGCCCAATCCCAAGCTGTGTGCTGCGAGCATAAGGTTTTCCATTACTACCGAACCATCATAGACGCGGGTGCGCACATCTTTCTTGGCAAGCACAACAAGCACAACAGGCGCTCCATAGAAGGGGTCTGATTTTGCACCGAGTATCTCGGCATTGATCTCGCTCAAGCGGTCGCGCAATTGTTTGTTGGTTACTGCCAGGATGATGGGCGATTGCATGTTTCGCCCTGTAGGAGCATAGGTGCCAGCTTTGACAATTTCCTCGATAAGCTCGGTTGCAACAGGCTTGTCAAGATACTTTTTTACACTGCGGCGTGTAATGATGTCGTTGATTGTAGTGTTCATATCTTTTATTTCGTTTACACAAAGGTACTATTTTCCCAGCCATCAATAATTACCGCTAAAATAAAAAACGGTTTTATTGTTGCGATTTTTGTCAGTTTATTCCCATACGAAGTTGTCGGCACCGGCTCCTATCTCGAAGTGCAGCTTGACGATGCCTAGGTCCATCTGGGTGTAGCCTACCATCGAGAATTGGCGTTTGGCTCTAACGGTGTGTTTGCCGTTGACTATGCCCAGATATTCGAGATAGAACTTCTGCTGATTGACAGCGGTGGGTGCCTTGAGTGCCGCTTTTACGCCCTCGACAAACCACGCTGGGGTGCTGTCGCTGGCGTTGCTCACATCGTTAACCGACTTGCGCTTGAGGTTGCGGCCGGGATCGTTGGGATATCCTAGTGCTATCATACATGCGATTTTCTCGCTTGACTCAAGGGTGTAGGTGCCCTTTACCTTGCGGTAAGAGAGTCCGGCCCAGCATGTGCCTAGGCCCAGTTGCTGTGCCAGTAGTACGAGCTGCTCGCCGTAGTAGCCTATGCGTTCGTCAAGGTCGTCGGCCTTGGTGCCTGCCATGACGATGTAGTTCTCAACGCCCGAGAACTGACCGTAGGCCATGAGTCCGCTGAACCCCTTGGGCTCGTTGAGCACCAGCTGTATGTGCAGGTTGCCTTCACGATTACACTCGTCAATCTTGTCCTGTAAGGTGTTGACGATGTCCTCACTCAAAGGATTGCTCACATAGTGACGCACACTGTGGCGTGCATCAATTGCTTCAAGTATTGTCATCATCATTTCAACGCCTTTCCACAAGCAAACGCGTCACCCACAACCTTGCCCATAGTTATGTACTTGTGGTTGACAGGCTCGTAAGAGATGAGGTTCATTTTCTCAACATCGGGCAGACCTGCCTCGTTGAGGTAACCCTCATCGCACAGGATGTTTACAACCTCGGCAACGAGGTAGTAGCCAGTCTCGCTTTCATCAATTTTCTCCTTGATGCGACACTCCAGTGTCATGGGGAACTGTTTGAACAGAGGGGCGTTGACATTGGGTGCCTTCTCGCTTGTCCAGCCAGTCTTGGTCATCTTCTCGGGGTCGTTGTTTGCACTAACTATGCCCACAAAGTCGCTGGCTACCATAGTGTCGGCTGTAGCAAAAGCTACAGTAAACTCTCCATTGTTATGTGCGAGGTTGTCGGTAGTGGCGTGGCTACCCATGCTTATCATGATTTCGTGCATGTCCCATTGGCCACCCCATGCTGCGTTCATTGCGTTGGGTACACCGGCTGCATTGTAAGTGCCTATGATGAGTACTGGTTGTGGAAGCATCCACGGCTTTGATCCAAATGATTTCATATTTTATACAGTATAATAAGTGATGTTATTAGTCGTCAATGTCGTTGGCATACTCAACGCAGTTGTTGAGCAGCTCGTTAAACTCGTAACAATGCTTGAGGTGGGAGATAGCGTTCTTAATCAAGTCCTTGCTGAGCACTTCCTTCTCGGTCAGTGACTTGTACACCTCATAACTTTTAAGGCGATAGTACTCGCTGTGCGGGTCGTTCTCGTCATATCCCTTAGGCATACGCTTTAGGGCACCATCCCAGTTGAGGTGGAAATCGTTGCCACACGACTGTACTGCCTTGTGAAACCCTTCAGGGTCGAGCATGATGTGTTCACGCACGCTCTGCAGCACCTCCTTGGTGGGATTGTAAAGCCCACCGCACACAAAGTACAGGTCGCTCACAGGCTCGAAGTGGATATAATAGCCTGCCATGCCCGACTTCTTGCCTCGCGGGCATACATACACGCCGTGCCAGTCCTTGTAGGGACGTTTATCGGCCGAGAACCTGATGTCGCGGTTAATGCGATAGGTACAATCCTTCACTTGCAGGTTCTTGCATCGTGGGTCAAACTCGGCTATGCCACTGATGAACTCCTCGGCAAAGGCCGCGAGTTTCTTCTTAGACATCTCATATTCGTCGCGATGAGCGTCAAACCAGGGTTTGTTATTGTTATGCGCAAGTCGCAGATAAAAGTCCAGTAATTCTTTCATACTTAAAACATTATTTCAAATAGTAGAGAAGTGTCATCTCAAACAGTTAAGAGGTGCATATGGCCCATCCTTCGCTTCAAATATTGTACTATTCTCATGCACTACTACGTTATGCCACGCACCAGCAGGAACTTGGATGCCATAACAGCCCTCAATCGGGCATAACTTTACGCGGTTACACTCGGTGAGGTTATATATTGCATCACCCTCGCGAGCTGTAACACAACTGTCATTTTGTGTTTCTTCATAGAAAACAATCTCCAAACATCCATGTAGGCAGATGGTTGTCTCACTAGTATTGCTGTGACGGTGAATGGGAACTTGTGTTCCGGGAAGTAGTGCATTGAGCATACGCTGACTTAGGTCGTCACAGGAATTTCGCAAATCGTATGCCATACGCAAACGCTCGCCACCATCAGCCTGGCGATATAAAGTTTCTAGCAATTGAGTGTTAATCTTGAGTATGTTCATAGTAACGTGTGAAATTAGGGTGTTTGTGGTTTTTTGTTATAGACTCGTAAATATATATGATATTATCAGGACTTTTCTATATTTTGTAGTTAGTTATCACATCCGTGGGAATCCATCCTAACTCGTGGCAGGCCTTTTGGTTGCTAAATGTAAGAGTTTTGGTCATTTTATTCAGCTTATAACTGTTGAAAAGCACTTTATTACCTAAAAGGTCTCCTACTTTGGCCATGGACCATGCTACCCAATACGGAATGCTTATTGGTTTGTTCTTGCCCAATTGCCGTGCTATAGAAATAGATAGTTCGCCAAATGTAATGTGCCGTGTGTCGCATACATTGTAAGTACCGCCTTTATTGACTATTAGCGGTATGATGTGCCCTATGTCGTCGGCCATTAATAGGCTTTTGTTCGCCTTGCCACCTGCGATATTGACATAATACCCGCTATGTATTCCGTTCACCATCGCCC
Organism: Candidatus Sodaliphilus fimicaballi; assembly: GCA_018065165.1. Lineage (GTDB taxonomy): Bacteria > Bacteroidota > Bacteroidia > Bacteroidales > Muribaculaceae > Sodaliphilus > Sodaliphilus fimicaballi. The sequence goes on from JAGHTV010000255.1 coordinate 4,199, forward strand.
CTAAGTTCCCAGAGGCATTTTTCCCTGCCATGAGTGATGGGCGCAATATTCCTAGCACAACATTGTGTTCGTTGCACCATTGGGTTAAATACTGTTCGGCTAAAATTTTGCTTTTAGCATATGCTGTTTTGCCATTTAGTGGATGCTCTTCGGTAATTTTTTCTCCACTTTCGCATCCATACACGGCTACTGTACTGATGAAGATAAATGCTTCAGGAACGCCAATCTTTTCAAGTGCTTTACATAGGTTGATCGTGCCTTGATAGTTAACATCATAGAACGCTTGTTCCTCGGCATTATTGTCAACCATGATGTGTGATTTCCCTGCAGCATGCAGTACTATGTCGTATCGTTGCTTAAACTCGGGTACCGATGAAGATAGGTCCACATTAACAGTGTTGCTTGCACTGATACCACAGGTTTCAACCACATATCTCGTTTCCAAGATAGGCATTATATTATAACCCAAAAATCCAGTTCCTCCTGTAAACAAAAGTTTATCCATAATTAAACTTATGAAAACGAATCCGTCTTGTCATTAGTGGCTAAATGACATCACAGAATTTTTGTAAAATAATGTCTTCGGAATACTTTCTCTCGGCAACATTGCGTGCCCGAGCACCCATAGCGGTCAGTTTGTCTAGATCCCAAATTGATGGCCACTCGCAATAACCAATGCCGTTTTCCTTAACCATTAAGTCTATCTCGCTATCCTTAGGCCCTAAAAACAATATAGGTCGTCCTGATGCCAATATGTTGTACGCCTTTGACGGTGTACCTAGACCGTACATGCCTTCGTGCAACGAAACGAGGGCAATAGTGCAGTGGGCCAATACCTCATTTTGCTGGCTGCGAAGATATGGTCCGTAAAAAAATACTTGTGGGTTATGCATATTCTTCAATCTGTCTTCCAGAGCACCAGTGCCATAGATGTGCAACTCGATGCCGGGAGATAGTTTGTTGATGACTTTATCTAGCGCTTGTACTCGTCCAATGTTACCTGCATATTGCAGTATAATTTTGTCTTTAGGAAAGGGCTGTGGAGTAATTCCGTTAGTGTCTGCCCAGTTCTCGATAATGCTAATTCGGGGATGACCTGCCTTTGCCGTTTTTACCTTATTCTCTAGCACTTTTGCCATATCTCGTCCCAAGGCTATGAGTTGGTCGGCTCTTGCATATGCAATGTCAAACAAGCGTTTCGTCAGTCCATACAATGGTAGTTTGATGCCTGCGGGTATTGTGTTCTCGGGAAAGATGTCGTGTACAAGAATGTTCAATTCAAAGTCCACCTTCTTTTTAAATCGACTTATCATCACAACAAGAGGGGCGGGGTTGGTCACCATAAGCACCTTATCTCCTTGATGGACATTCTTCCTCACCAGTGCCATTATGCGTTTGCTCATTGTGACTAGTGACATGGCCTTTCCCAGTGTCAAATTCTTGTCAAGTCCAGTTCCCTTAGCACGATATAGTTCTATAGATTTATCAAGTTTGAACTTGTTGTTTTCATCAATTATTCTACGCTTGTCATATACTTTGGGACCGCAAATTACCCCAACGCTATACTTCTGGACCATTGCATTTGCAATCTTGCCCATAATATAGCTTGTCGATGTTTCGTCAGGAGGAAACAGCTCAGTTACAATCCATAGTCTGTCCTTATCGTTGGCCATAGGAGGAGAAAGTTTTGAGACGACCTAATTATCAAATGTCAGTTATGTAGAAAGCTACACTAGCAAATCATTGTATAGCTGAATATATTTTTCATACTGCTTGTCTTTATCAAACAACTTCTCTGCCCTTTTGCGGCAATCAGCAGAATGGTGCTGCTTGAATCGTGATCCCTTGAACTCTTTTATTTTTTTACAAAGTGCCTCAATATTTCCTTTCTCTACAACCGCTCCTGTATTGTCATCTATTGTTTCTGGAGAATCTCCTGTTCGATATGTAATCACAGGAGTGCCACAAGCGATAG
>JAGHTV010000182.1 GCA_018065165.1 Candidatus Sodaliphilus fimicaballi
CGATTCCATGTCGAGTTCCTTCTCATCGCCCAAGATGAGGAAGCGGAAGGGGCGACCTGCCAGGTTCTCCTGCTCAAACTTCACCATGTCGTCCATGGTGAGTGATTTCAGTGCGTTGTAGCTTATCTCGCTCATGCTCTTGTCGAGACCCATGCGCTTGCTGTTGAGGTAGGCGTTGAACACGCCAGTCTTGGTTGTGCGCTGGCTCTCAAACTGCTTGGTGAGCGCGTCCTTGGCCAGAGCAAATGAACTCTCGGTTTGGGGCAGGGTGTCGATGATGCACTTGAACTGGTTGATGCAGTCCATCATCTTGTCGTTTTGAGTGATTACATAGGTGTAAGCATACTCGTTACGGCCCTTGGCGTTAGGCATCAGGTAGTAGGCCGATGCATGGTAGGCAAGGCCGCGAGCCTCGCGAATCTCCTGGAATACAACACCGTTCATGCCCGAGCCGAAGTACTCATTGAAGAGGTTGATGACTGCAGTGTTCTCGGGCTTCCATACACGACCGTTGTTGTTGTACTGAGTCATGTATATGTTCTTGGCCTCGTAGGGAGCAATCAGTATCTCGGTTGTGGGAGTTGTGGTTGCTACATAGGGTTTGTTGACAGGACCGTTTGCGAGCTTGACGCCTGTCTTGTGCAGTGTTGCGATATTCTTTACAAATTGCTTCTCGCTCATGGGACCGTAGTACATCACAGTGTGCTTGATGTTCTTGAGACCCTTTACCAGGTTGACGAGAGTGAGAGGATTAGTGCTGCGCAGCTGTTTCTCGCTCATGTTGTCGGTAAGAGAGTTGCGGCTGCCATATATGCCATAAGCGCGCAGTCGTGACGAGCATTGCTCCTGATTAGTCTTAGCATCGGCGCGAGCCTTGAGAGTCATGCTTACCATGCTGTCCCAAGCATCTTGGTCAACTTGAGCGTTTGCCATGTAGTTCTCAATAAGTTTAACGGCTGCTGCCATGTTCTCGCTCAGACCCGAGATGGTGATGTAGATGCTCTCCTCGTAGCACGACATGTCGAACTCACACCCCAGACTAAACATCTTCTTCTTAAACTGCTCAACGCTCATGGTCTTAGTGCCTAAGTAGTTGATGTAGGCAAATGCGGTGCCGTAGCGATTGTCGGCACACTGGCCGAAGTCATACATGTAGCACAGTGAGAATAGACCGTCTTGTGTATTCTGCTTGTAGAGCACGGGCAGGCCGGCGGCTGTCTTGGTCACGCTCATGTCGGTAGCATAGTTCACGAAGCGGGGCTTGATGGCATCTACCTCGCTGCCCGATACCTCGGTGAGGAAGTCGCTGCGCAGGTTGCGGTTTGAGGGAATGGGGGTGATGGCGGGTTTGTCAATCTTCTTGGCTGTAGTGTCCTCGCCCTGAACCTTGTTGACGCACACAAAGTTGTCGTCGCGCAAGTAACGGGCTGCAAAGTCAACTATCTGTTGCTTGGTCATGCCCTCGAAACGTGCCTGCAGGCCCACAACGTCTTCCCATGTCTTGCCGTTGATAAAGGCGACCACAATCATGTTGGTGCGGTTGCGATTGCTGTCAAGACTGCGGTAGAAGTTGAGTTTCTTGTTGTTTACTACGGCTGCAAGTAGGTTGTCGTCAAAGTCGCCACTGCGCAGCTTTGCTATCTCGCCCAGCAGTAGTTGGCGCACTTCGTCGAGGCTCTGACCCTCGTTGGGGTAGCCCATCACGATAAGGCTTGAGTAGTCGTTGAGACCGTCGGGACCTGCTCCACTTGTCATCACCTTCATGGTCTGGTTCAGGTTCAGGTCAAGAAGACCTGCTACACCGTTCGACAGTATGCTTGATACAATCTCTACCGTGTCGCACTGTAGCGACTTAGCACCATCAAATCGCCAGCCCAGCACTACATACTCGGCCTCTTGTCCCACGACGGTGGTGTCACTTGCCGCAGTGAAAGGCTTGAGTGCAGGATACTCGGGGCGTGTGAGGGTGGGGTTGGGTTGCCATGAACCGAAGTAGCGGTCTATGATTTCAATAACCTCGTCGGGATTCATGTCGCCGGCAAGACATATTGCCACATTGTTGGGGCAATAGTAGTTGTTGAAGTAGTTCTTTATGTTGGTGATTGACGGATTCTTGAGGTGGTCTTGAGTGCCAATGGTAGTTTGTGTGCCATAGGGGTGACCGGGGAAGAGTTTGGCATACAGTGCGTCGTACATTTTCCACTGGTCTTTTGCCAGACTGATGTTGTACTCCTCGTACACAGCCTCAAGCTCGGTGTGGAAACCGCGTATTACCATGTGCATGAAGCGGTTGCTCTGGATGCGTGCCCAGTTCTCGACTTCATTGCTGGGGATGTCCTCGGTGTAGCAAGTCACATCGTTGCTGGTATAGGCATTGGTGCCCTGGCCACCTATAGAGGCCATGAGCTTGTCATACTCGTTGGGGATGTTGTATTGCGATGCCAGCTGTGAGATGCTGTCAATCTCGTGATACATGCGAGTGCGAACAGCAGGGTCGGTAACCTTGCGGTAAAGTTCGTAGCGTGCCTCGATGGTGTCGAGCAGCGCCTTCTCGCGTGCATAGTTGGTAGTACCAAAGGCATTAGTGCCCTTGAACATGAGGTGCTCCAGGTAGTGAGCAAGACCGGTAGTCTCGGCAGGGTCGTTGCGCGAACCAGTACCTACTGCTATGAGCGACGAGATGCGGGGCTTCTCCTTGTTTACACTCAGGTACACCTTAAGACCATTGTCAAGGGTATAGATGCGTGTAGCGGTAAGGTCACCGGCAACGGTTGTATACTTGTAGTCCTTGGCATTAAGGACTACTGTCATCACACACAATGCAACTAATAAACTCAAGAATCTTTTCATATGCACAAATTTTTTTCAAAGTTACGAATTTTTATTTTAATTATAGGTATAATGATCCTTAAAAATGACAAGCATCATAGCTGATAGGGATAAAAAGTTACAATTTTTATTTTTGTTGGTCTCTGGGATTAAATTGTCGTGAAAAATGAGTATCTTTGTAGCGAAATGTAAATATTTGCTCGCTGTGAGTAAAAAACATTTATATTAATCTGCTTTAATCAATTACAGAATAGCGACTTCGGTTAATGGGAAATCGCCGGAGTTATAATATCAGATTTCCTTTTTATTGCTTATGAAGAACAAGAGTACTCTTAGTG
>JAGHTV010000207.1 GCA_018065165.1 Candidatus Sodaliphilus fimicaballi
GCACCCAGGCGAAGCTTACAGGGAAGGGTCTGGGTGAGTTGTGAGTAAACAAATGCACTCACACGCTTGTTCTTGAGACCCAAGAAATCGCTCTTATTGATGTTGTAACCCACATTGCCGTTAAACATTAGGCTTGTCTTGGCAGCTATTGCCCATTGAGCAAATGCACTCATACTCACACGGCAACCCTTCATAGCATTCTCGTAGGTAGAAACCATTTTGCCGTCCTCAAGATACTGAACGCCAATAATTTGGTTATTGCTCCAGGTTATAGATGGCGACAGGTTATAGGTGAGTTTAGCCCCTATGTGCATATATGTGAAACTAAAGTTATACTCGAGAGCACTCTCAAGGTGCGAGTTACCGAAAGTCTTGGTTATGGGATCCTCGGTCACATTAGGATTGAGGTATGTGATACCGGGACGCTGAATGCTTGTTGAGAACGCCAACTTGTAACTATTAGCCCAGTCGGGTTTGTACTCAATGGCAGCGTTGGGAACCCAATCGCTCAGGTTGCGGTGATACTTGTGCGCACTGCCGTCGGGGTACTCGGCCTGCAGGTGTGAGAACTCGTAACGGAGTCCTGCACGGCCATTCCACTTACCGCGGCTATAAGTATAGCTCAAGTAGCCTGCACCCACCTGTGTGGTGTGGTCAAAGAGACGATGTGTATTCATCTCACTTGCACCAGTATAGAGGCGGCTGTTCTCACTCTTGTTGAGGCGGTCAATGTACTTTACACCTGTCTCAAGCTTGTGATACTTGGCAAAGGGGCGTGTCCAGTCAAATTGTACTGTGTGCTCGGCAAATTTCTCGTTGTTTAATTGCTGCAGTGCCGAGTATCCCAGAGGTGCTCCCACCACGTCGTAGTAAGAGTTAGTCATATCCTGCTTGTTACGGCTTGTGGTGAGCATATAGCTTAATGTGAGTGTCTCACCTGCGAGGTGAGTCTTGTGCTGGAAGTCGGCACGACCATGCAGGTCGTAGTAGCTGCTACCGGGCGTAACGCCATTAATCTTGTAACCCATGATTGCCTCACCCTTGGCATTAGTAGTAGTCATGTGGTTGAAGCCGGTACCAGCATAGTCGTAGTAGTAACCACCTGCGCTGGCACTTAGCAAGTTAAGGGTGTCGGGCTCCCAGCTGGCGCTGATGTCGCCGTAGTGCACGTTGACATTAGCACGACTCTTGTTAATAGCTCTCATCTCGTTGCCTGTGTCGCCATACTTGATGTATTGCTCCTGATAGTTGTTAGAGCGATGCTTGTTTTGATGAGCATAGCCGTAGTTTACATTGGTTACCACCTTGCCCACCTGTGCAGTTACATTGGCATTAGCATTGAGTGCACCATAATTGTCGGTACCAAGTCCCAGTGTGCCAGTAGCACCGTTTACCTGGCTATTGTCAATCATCACTATATTGAGTATAGCGCTGGTTCCCTCGGCATCATACTTAGCACCGGGATCGGTGATAACCTCAATACGCTTAATCATGCTTGCAGGTACAGCCTTTAATATTTCCTTAGGATTGCTGCTAATTGCGGGAGATGGATGACCATTGGTATAAATCTTGAATGAGGTAGACCCCTTCACACGAATCTCATCTTGACCATCGACACTCACCAGAGGCACCTTCTTGAGCATATCGAGCACATTGCTTGTCTTGCTGTCGGCATCGGCCTGGATGTCGTAGGCAAGGCGGTCGATTTGAGTCTTTACCAACTGACGCTGTGCAGTCACCTCTATACCCTTGAGTGCCATACCATTGGTACCCATAATGAGAGTACCCAGGTCGGTATGTGGAGCAGCCTCACTCACCTCAAATGGTGCCTGTGCAGCAGCCATACCCACAAAGGTAGCCTTTACCTTATATTTGCCAGCCTGCTTGAGTTCTTGATTAAATACACCTTTTTCATCGGTAACGCCACTTGCAATGACGGTAGCTGTATCGTTTACATTATATATATATACGGTAGCATACGGCACAGTCTCGCCACTTGCATCGTTAAGTGAAAAAGTAACACTCAGTTGTGCACTTGCAGCCACGCTGCACATCATGCACACTACCAGTGCTACAAGAGCTTTACAATTAAATT
>JAGHTV010000169.1 GCA_018065165.1 Candidatus Sodaliphilus fimicaballi
TAACAATGTAGAATGACAATCAAGACTGAATACATCATTTATTATTGGCTTGCTGTTTGTCTTTTCTTGTTTACTTTAACAGGGTTTGGAGCATGGCCACAAATTATTGCTTTAATCACCATTATACTCTCACTGCTATACCTTGTCATTAAAAAAGACATTATGTTACTGTTATGTACTATTTTTGATGCCATTGTAGCAGTTGCTATCATCGTTTGCTTGTTCATGGTAATATTGTTTTTTGGATTCAAGATAATCCATTTGTTACTTCTTCCTTTATGCATTATGAACATTGCGGCAGTTGTTTTATTGGGCAAGCGATGCATTGATAAGTTCGTGCGTTAATCTCCCTTTCCTAGTTTAGACATAAGAACAAAAGTACATAAGGCTGCGCGTGACCACATCGATGTGGTTACGCGCAGCCTCTGTTAAACCTATGGTCTTTTTAAACAACAGATTACACTGATTATCCTGATATTTTCTTATAGAAAAAAACAAGAAATAAACAAATTTTCCCCCTCAACTCTAATTTCCGCTCCTAATAGTAATCTGTTAAATCGGGTTAGAATCCCCTAAAGAAACAATCCATCTGCTAAATCTGTGGTTCCTTTTAGACATACGAACAGAAGGTTATTTCTGTTTTTGTTTAATTATCGACATAAGGGATAATTATATGGAGCCTAATCGTTAATGTCGATAGATTTTAGTTCTTGACAACGCGTACTGCACGAACTGTCTTGCCGCAGTTGCGTCCGCGATATGTAAAACCGTGATTATATCGGTTGATATACATCTCATAGGCATTATCGGTAGTATAATGGAGGTCGCGTGACCAAGAGTGGAAGGTGTCGTTATCGTAGCTGTTGTTGCCCATGAAGTATCCGGTCATGGGGAAATAAATGTAGTTGCCGGTCTTCTTGCTGGTGACTTTAAATACCTCGACACCGTTCACGGAAACCACCTCGGTCCAGGTGTAGTCGGCGTTGAAAAGGATGCTAACCTCATTCATTGTGGGCATGCGCCACTCTGAGCCCCAGTTGGCAGTTGCTGCATCGTCGACTGCCTCGAGTTGACTCTTGTTGTCAAAGTGGTCGTCTCCAGGGGTGATGTTGTATTTGGTTATTGATTCCCATGAACCATTGCTCAGGGTGTAGTTTTCGATGCTGAAGTTGTGCTTGGCGCTCTTTGAGTAACCTTTGGTTTCGCCCCATGCAAAGTATGAGCCCACTTCCTCGGGTTTAGAGGCACCCACGTTCCAGCTTGCCCACAGTACATTGCCGGGGAGTCCCATGTCGACATACTCGCGACCCTTAGAATCCTTGCCCGACTGTCCTTTGAGACGGTCGTAGAGTACTATCTGCTCATTGCTCTTGTATGGGCTCAGCACCATCGTACCGTCTTGCTTAGAGAGTACCCTGTAAATGTCGGTCATCTTGCCACTGCGGTCATAGAACAGGATGCACTTGCAAGTGGGAATGTACTGGAATTTGTAAGCGTTGGCAAAGTTGGTCTCGCCATTGGCATAAAAGCCCCATTGGTTAAAATTGGTTTCATACCAAGTACCCACAATGGCCGAGTTGTCAACAATCTCGCCCTCTACCTGCTGGGTGGGGGTCAGGTTCAAAATGGTATTTATCATGGCGTTAATGTCGCTGATGTCAATTTTCTCGTCGTTGTCCATGTCGCCCATTATGCCTTGAGCATTCATTGAAAAGAAACACATTACGCTAAGCAGTGCATAAAAATATCTTGTTTTCATATATAATATACTTGAATTGGATGATTAATCAGAGAGGGTTATAGGCCTCACGTTATTTTTTAGCTCTTCTCACAGGGCGTACACTTTGTCCTATATAACGATCTATTGTGGAATAATATACATCATTTTGCATGGCAGTAGCTCCCATGTTAGAGTTGCTGATATTGCTTGACCAATAATAGCCTGATGTCCCGACGTAGTTGATAGAATCATATTCGCGCCTACCCGCAAAGGGGAAGAAAAGACTCTTGCCGTTTCTCTTGCTGGTAATCTTGAAGCCGGGCACGCCGTTTACTGAGGCTTCGCTATAGGTAGTGTAGAGCGGGTTGCAAAGTTCTTCTAACTCGGCTGCAGTGGGCATGCGCCACTCTGAGCCCCAGTTGGCAGTAGCTGCATCATCTATGGGTTCAAGGGTAGTTTTGTGGTCAACGGTGCCAAACCATGCGTTGGTGACATACTTGTGCAGTATAAATGTCCAGTCGGCGTCATAGGTGCACAGGGGGTAGTTAAACCAATCAAAACGGTGACTTTCGTTGGCAGCATAGCCTCGGGTAACGCCCCACTCGAAGTAGAGGCCAAATCCCTCGGGAGAGCTTGCACCTACGTTACATGCAGCCCACAGGGTGCCACTGGGCAGAAGTAGGTCGACGTATTCGCGGCCTTGTGCATCCTTGCCCGACATGTCCTGGGAGTCTTTAAACAGGTTGATAGTTGTGTCAGTGCCAAATGGCTTGATTGACAGTATGTACTTGTCAACTGACGTAACGTTGAACACCTCGGTCAACTGTCCGCTGCCGTCAAACATGAAAAGCAACGACTTCTGCGGCACATATTTATAGGTAGCAGCACCGGGATAGGTGGTAGTGCCATTGGTGTTGAAGATGTACTTATCTGATTGTGACAAAGTCCAGGTGCCAGCCACAATAGAGTTGACTACATAGTTGCCTTTAACATATTTAGTGGGAGAGTTGCCCAGGATTATATCGATACACTCGTTAAGGTCGCTGACGTCGACCTTGCTGTCGGCGTTCATGTCGCCCTTGATGATCTGGGCATTTAAATTAGGGATTAATAATAAAGCACATGCTAGTGCCACTGCCGTAAAGAGTCGTTTCATGTTAGTT
>JAGHTV010000329.1 GCA_018065165.1 Candidatus Sodaliphilus fimicaballi
AGTGCCGACCGCAGTTCTTCATCGGCGTCAATGCAACGTAGTGCTACTCGTCAGGCAGTTGATCGCCCTGCAGCAACAACATCTCAAGCACGCACTAGCGAGCGTCGTGTAGCCGAGCGTCCTGCTGCTACCACACAATCGCGCGTTGAGCGTCCTGCTGCTACCACACAGTCACGAGTTGAGCGTCCTGCTGCAACTACACAGTCACGCGTTGAGCGTCCTGCAGCTACAGTCCGTTCTACCGAGAACCGCACATCATCATCTACAATGAACAATGGTCGTCCCCGCCCCAATACTGGCAATGGCACAGGCTATAGCGAACCAAGTGCAAGTGTTCAGAGTGCTTCGAGCAACTATACAGTAGGCGGCAACCGTGCTGGCAACACCAACGGTGGCAACCACAACGACAATAACGGCACTCGCCCGGGCAATAACGGTGGCAACAATGGCAACCATAATGGCAACAGTGGCAACCATAATGGCAACAATGGCAACCATAACGGTAATAATGGTAACCACAATGGCAACTATGGTAACCATAATGGCAATCACAATGGCAACCATGGCTATGATCACCGTCCTGACCACAACCGCGGTCACAACGCTTATCGTGACCACTACAGCTGGAACCACGCTCACAACGACTGGTCACGCCCCCTGCCTCCTCCCGCACGTGCTTATCGTCCTGCTCCCTATCACTATCACCGTCCCGTGATTCCCGCACACTGGCGTCCCTACTACGGTGCTCCCGTTATCGACCGCATCCTGGGCATCACATTCGGCACAACATTCAACGTTTCGCTCAGTTTCCTGTACACTAACGGTTACAATATCGACGGTTATGACAACGGAGTAGTTTACTTGCGCAACGTACACATGATGAGCCTCACTTGGCCCGATGTAATGCTCTGCTACGAAGACTATGGTCGCTTGATCAATGCACAGTTCATCCACTCGAGCTACTACAACGACCGCAGCCGTTACAACAGGCTCTATCACGACCTGTGTGCAGCTTACGGCACACCCATCGAGATTGATGGTGGAGGCATCACCTGGTTTGGCGGCAACCGCGTGGGATATGTGACACTGTCACTGACTAGCACCGGCAACCGTTTCTACACAAACCTCTACATAGGCAGTTGAAATAACTAACATATAATATGAAGGAGATTGGCAATCAAGATGCCAATCTCCTTTTTTCTGTACCAGCGATGAATCGCTGGGCACAGTGGCTTGTTTATTCAGGAGTGTTCAGGGAAAAGGAGTATGGGGGG
>JAGHTV010000428.1 GCA_018065165.1 Candidatus Sodaliphilus fimicaballi
ATACAACGTCGTCCTGTGAGCCCCAAGAAGCGTGGCTACGCATACCGTAACGGTTGGTAAGGAACAGGATTGCGTTACCCTCGAGCACCCACTTGGGATTCTCGCTGAAGTAACCGCTTGCAGTGAGGTTAGTCACCTTGCCACCCTCGGCGCTAACGATACCCACATCGCTATAGGGGTCGCGTTGGTTACCAATCATCTCAAGAGCAAACCACTTGCCGTCGGGCGACCAGCTGTAATTGAAGCCGCCATTAGTCTCATACCAAGTGCTGCCGTCGGTAACGGTAGTCACCTTGTTGGTCTTCATGTCGAGCACCTTGAGCTTAGTACGATCCTCGATGAAGGCGAGTTTCTTGCCATCGGGCGAGAACTTGGGCAGAGCACGCTCTACAGTGGTAGAGGGCAACAGAATTTCTTCCTTAATAACGGTTGCGTTGGGGAAGTTGAGGTCTTCCTTGCGCTCGATGGTAGCCTTAACCAACTGCCAATTGCCGTTGCGTTCGCTAGAGTAAACCAGAGTGCGATTGTCGGCCCAGGTGGGGTCGTCCTCGGCTTGAGGAGTGTTAGTGATGCACTTGGTAGTGTTGTATTCTACTGATGTAACAAACACCTCACCACGATAGATGAAGGCAACCTGCTTACCGTCGGGCGAAGCGACTGCACTGCCGGCACCCTTAGTGGCTGCGAGGCGAGCAATCTGGTCGCTGTCGTCGTGGAACAGGTCAATAGCAACCTTGTGAGGCTTGCCGTTTTGTGCCTGTGTATAGATTTCACCGTCGTAGGTGTAGCACAATGTGCCATTTTGAGCCACCGACAGGAAACGCACGGGGTTACCCTTGAACGATGTAACAGCCTTTACCTTGCCAGTGTTGTCCAGAGGCATGTTGTAAACATTGAATGAGCCGCCATTGCGTTCGCTCAAGAAGTACATGCTCTTGCCATCGGGACTCAACACGGGGCTACGGTCCTCGCCAGCGTGAGCAGTAAGATTGGTATGCTTGCCTGTCGCAACATCATATCGCCACAGGTCGCGTGTAACCGATGAAGTGTGGTGCTTGCGCAGAGCGTCTTCCATACCCTTCTGGTCCTGATAGAGGAAGAACTTGCCCTTTGGATCCATGTTTACCTCCTCGGCAGGAGTACCTATAACCTGAGTGGTAACACCACCAGCCACGGGCACCTTGTAGAGTTCGGTAAGACGAGCCGAGGGGAACAGAATGCTTGATGCGGGGTCCTGAATGCTTGCCGAGAAGTAGATATACTTGCCATCGGGGGTAAATGTCCAGGGTGTCTCGCCAGTTGAGTTGAAGGTGAGCTGCTTGGGAGCGCCACCATCGGCAGGCATTACAAACACATCAAAGTTACCGTTGCGATCGCTGGCAAAGGCAATCTGCTTGCCATCGGGCGACCACACCGGGTTCATTTCATAACTTGCCTTGCTCGTAAGTTGCAAAGCCTTACCACCATTAGCCGCCACACGGTAGATGTCGCCTTTGTAGGTAAACACGATGTTTTGACCGTCGGGAGAAATCTGTGCATAGCGAGTCCACAGCGGAGTCACCGCTGTAGCGCTGATACTTGCTAGTGCCAACACGGCACAAGATAGTACTAATTTCTTCATATTTAGTGATTTTATTAGATTTCAGTATTGTCGTCAAGGCCTATAGTCTGTTCCACATTGTAGCGGGGACGATCCTTGACCTCGATGTATATTTTTCCTATGTACTCACCCACGATGCCCAACGAGAGAAGCACACATCCTCCTATGAACCACAGCGACAGGATGAGTGAAGCCCAACCGCTCACAGCACGATGAGTGAAGTAGGCAATGAGGGTGTAGATGAACATGCACAGGGCTATGAACAGGAAAATGATGCCCAGCGTGAACACCATACGCACGGGTTTGATGCTGAACGATGTTATGCCATCAACGGCAAACGACATCATCTTGCTCAAGGGGTACTTGCTCTCGCCAGCCTGACGGGCCCGACGGTCGTAGTACACGCTTGTTGTGCGATAGCCCACCAGTGGAACAATGC
>JAGHTV010000424.1 GCA_018065165.1 Candidatus Sodaliphilus fimicaballi
AAAAGCATATCAAAATATTCAACAATTAAAGCGCGGCTATGAAGAAGACTTTACTTTTATTATTCACGATTCTTGCGTATGCCACAAGTGTGTGGGCACAGCAAACCATGTGGGTGTGTGTGGGCAACGTGAAGTATGCCTACCCTACAACAACTGTGGGAAAGATGCCATATGGCGACACACAACTCTCCATAATGGGCAAGACCTATGCCCTGAACGAGGTTGACAGCATCTGTGTAAACAACAACGCCCTTGAAGACGACAACATCGTGGTCACTTACAACGGCAACAGTGCCGAGGTGAAGGTGGCAGGCAACATTGCGTCACACATCACAGCCACAGTCAATGGTGCACACGTTGCAGTGCTGCAAGACGCAACGGTTGCAACCGAGTACATCTACACCTTGCAAGGAAACACCAGCAACGGCTCATTCTACCAAGACGGCAGTTACAAGATGACACTGCTGCTCAATGGCGTGTCTATCACCAACCCCGACAGTGCAGCCATCAACATACGCGACGGCAAACGCATCGCCATCGAGATTATTGACGGTACAGTCAACAACCTAGTCGACGGAAAGAACGGCACCCAAAAGGGCTGCTTCGCCGTTAAGGGCCATAGCGAGATCAAAGGATTGGGTACACTCAACATCACCGGCAACTCAAGCCACGCCTTCTGGGGCAAGGAGTATGTCGAACTCAAGAAGACAACCGGCAACATCAACATCTTGGGTGCTGTGGGCGACGGTTTCAACGTAAACCAGTACATCAGCATTAAGGGCGGTAACATCACCGTGAAGGGCGTGGGCGACGACGCTATGCAAGTGAGCCAGGAGACCGATGATGCAGGCAATGTGGTTGACGATGTTGACAATACTGGCGAGATAACCGTAGGCGGTGGCACACTCGACTTCACTACAAGCGGTGATGCAGCCAAGGGCTTCAAGGTTGCTACCAACTATGTGCAAAGTGGCGGTACAGTGACCATAACACAAAGCGGCAAACTCGTTGCAAGCAGCGACGACTTGAGTTATGTCACAGCCGTCAAGGCCGACAAGGACATCACTATCACAGGCGGTTCACTCACCATTAACAATACTGCCGACGGCGGCAAGGGACTGAGTGCCAATGGAAACATCACCATTGACCAGAGTTCAGCCTCTACCACCATCAACATCACTGCCGACGGTAACGGTGGTACAGCCGAGAATGTAAACACAGGCGGTGGCACAACCGAACCTGCCAAGAGCTACAAGGTATATGTTTCTAAGCCCACCAGCGGTGGCGGCGGATTTGGCGGTACAACAGGAGCATGGGGCAAGGTTTACCTGTACAAGAGCGATGGCACGCTCGTACAGGAACTCACCCAGACGGTGAGCAAGTCATCGGGCTACAGCACTATCACTTTCTATGTGTATGACTTCAAGACTGCCGATGGTGGTACTTACTACTTCAAGAGCGACAACTACACAAGCCGCAACCAGACCTATACTATCAAGTCCGGATCATTCACTGCTCCCACAAGCGGTAGCGATGTGTATTACTCTATCTCAAGCAGTTACAGCACCAGCGGTACTACTCGTACCTACACGCTGAGCAACGTCACCTCGTCATACGGCGGCACAAGCGACACAAGCGAGGACAATGGCACTGCCTACAACGCTGCCGGTATCAAGGCCGACGGTAACATCACCCTGAACGGCGGAACAATCACCGTGAAGAACAAGGGCGAGATGAGCAAGAGCATCAAGAGTAAAGCTACAGTCACCGTGGGTGGCGGCAACATCACCCTCACCCCCAGCGGAGCAATGAAGGTAATCAACAGCGACGCTTCTTACAGCACAGGCATCAAAGCACAAGACTTCGTGCAAAACGCTGGTACTCTCACCATAAACAATAGCGGTGCTGCAGGTAAGGGCGTCAGCGCCAACGGCGGCATAACAACCAACGGCGGTACTCTCGACATCACCGTTACAGGTGCAGGACAAACAGGCACAAACAGCGCCTCATACACAGCCAAGTGCCTCAAGAGCGATGGCAATACTGCACTCAACGCAGGTAATATCTCCCTCAAGGCTACAGGCACAGGTGGCATGGGCATCAAGGTTAATGGTACTTACACTCAAGGCAATAAGGACACTGGCGAAGGTCCCACCCTCAAGGTGTCGACTACAGGAGCCGCACTTGGTGGCAGCACCAGCGGCGGTGGCGGTTGGCCCGGCGGACCTGGCGGCGGAAGCTCAAGCGGTTCATCGGCTAAGGGTGTCAAGGTTATGGGCACGGCCTATGTATATGGCGGCGAGAGCGAAATAACCACGACTACCAATGGCGCCGAGGGACTTGAGTCAAAGACTGCTATCTACATCGAGGGTGGCAAGCACTACCTCAAGTGTTATGACGACTGCATTAACTCAAGCGGCAACATCTACTTCAATGGTGGTGTGACAGTGTGCTACGGCTATGGCAACGACGCCGTTGACTCTAACGCCGGTCGCACAGGTGCCATCACCATAGGCAATGGCGTAGTATTTGCCTACACTACCAAGGCTTCGCCCGAGGAGGGTCTTGATTGCGACAACAACAGTTACATACAGATTACAGGCACAGGCATCGCTATCAGCGCTGGTGGCGCACAAGGTGGCGGTGGTGGCAGCAGCACCATCAGCGGTGCCAAGCAAGGCTACAACTTCTACACCAGCAGTATCGCTTACACCACAGGTCGCTATTACACACTGGCCGACGCAAGTGGTAACAACCTGGTCACTTACAGCTTTGAGGCCAGCGCTAACAGCACATTGGCCCTGTTTACGGCAACAGGCATGAAGAGCGGCAGTACTTACAACGTGAAGTACAGCACCAGTGCACCCACCAATGCCACCACAGCATGGCACGGCCTGTACCTGGGCAGCACAGCTACTGGCACAACCAGCGTATGTAGCTTCACAGCCAAGTAAAGACAAGACATCCCATAAATAGAGAAATCGGGTGGCACACAAGTGCTACCCGATTTTTTTACTCCCCGACCTTAAAAGGCTGGGCATACTGCCGTTGATACCGGCTATATGTATTTAATGTTAAGGATTTCGGCTAGGTTGATGGCATAGCCGTTGAGACTGCCAGGGAAATATATGAGTGAGAGCCCCTCATACTCACGCGACACCAGCAGGGTGTCGATAGCATCCCACTGGGGCTTGCCAAAGTCGCTCGACTCGCCCGACAGCTGTATCATCCCTTGAGCGTAGTCAAACTTGTAATAACCGCCCCCCAGGCACTCGTCACCAGGCTCAAGCAAATGCTTGTGCAAGAAAACCATACCCAGACGAAACTCGCCTGCCGATGTTATGATGAACTTGGGATACATATCAAAAATCTAATATCTGAAAAACTGAAAATCTGAAAAGCGCAGCGCTCTGAAAAAACTGAAAATCTGAAAAGCCCAGCGTTCTGAAAAGTAAAACGTTCTGAAACACTGAAAAGCGCAGCGTTCTGAAAACACGGAAACACTGAAAAGCGAAGCGTTCTGAAACACTGAAAAGCGCAGCGCTCTGAATCTCACAGTTTATTCAAGTCAACGGTAAGTCCCTCGTTGGCAAGAATAGTTGCGGGAAACTCTTCCTGTGCCTGTTGCAGCAAGGGGGTCTCGTCGATATATCGCTTAGAGTAGTGACCTATGATGAGACGCTTAGCCTCGGCTTCGCGAGCCACAATACCCGCCTCGCGAGCGGTGCTATGGAAGCGTTTGCGAGCCTTGACTGCATTTTCATCGCCATAGGTTGCCTCATGGTATATCCAGTCAACACCCTTCACAGCATTGACCACTCGCTTGGAGTAAGTCGTGTCGCTACAGTAGGCATAAGAAATGGATGGCTCGGCATCGGTGGTAAGTTGCTTGTTAGGAAT
>JAGHTV010000372.1 GCA_018065165.1 Candidatus Sodaliphilus fimicaballi
TTGTCCACATCATACTGATGCTTGAGTCTTATTGAATTTATAGGGAATTCGAGTGCCAAATTCTTTTTCTCATTGAAGGAATACTCAAGTTGACCCATATATTTCAACTTCTTGTCAGAGCATCCATAAGCTACATAACCCAGGCCGAACATGTGACGACTCAAGTTTACTGTAGACATACCGCCCATCCTGAGTCTTAGTCCCTCGAGTGAATTGCCACTAACCATAGTATTGACAGGACCAAAATCCCACTTGCTGTCTTTCTTTGAGGTAGGTATGTACCCGTGAACTAATGTTAATAATATCTTTTCACCCCAATAGAAAACTTTTGACTTGCGAAGTTTTGCAAGCATTTGTTGGATGTGATCACCATTAATCTTGTTCTCTTTAGGACGGTTTTCTTCCCAATATTCTTTGCTTTGATTGTTTGCTTTCTCAGCAAAAATCTGCTCGGCAGTGTTGTTGAATATTGCTAGATCGCTGGGCTCGGTAATTGAGTGCTCGCCATAAGCGGTTTCTCGCTTTGCAAAGAAACTGGATATACCTTTAATGATTTTGAATTCCACCTCAATATCGTCACGAGTTTTAAACCGTGAACCATCAGGACCTTTCACAAAGTCTTGAATGATATGTACTCGCTCAACATAATTAAGGTTTATGTTATGAGGTACATTCATAGTAACTCTCTTAACAAATAGTGTTGTGTCATTGAGCGGAATGTACATTCGGCCTAAGAAACCAAAACTTTCAGTATTAAATGGTACAAAACTTAACTCGATGCACTTTTCACCTTCAATGTCAATTGTGTCGTTGAGATAATACTTGTAAAACGAGACGCCTAATGATGATAAAGGACTGACAAATCGATTGGTTAACAATGTTACATCATTGTCAAATATGTCAATCTCACGAAATACATCATCCATGAAGCTCTTGACACTAGTTTGATCGAATGACTCATCAATGCCATCATTCTTTTGGGCAAGAATATATTCTTTGTGTGATTGTGGACGCTTACGATAATAGTCATATGCGATTTTCTCCTTTATACTCACTGGCAGCACTTTATTGCCAGTTAGCAATGATGTGTCGGCATACTCCTCGAGGAACTTGTACTTGCGTAACAATACATTACCATTGACTACTTCATTAATGTTGTTAAACCCAAATGCCATACGCTCATATTTCTTATATGAGTAGTAGGTGTTGTTTAACGGATCGTTAAGTTTGCGTCTTGCTATCAATTTCTTGGCAAGCTCAACTGCAGGGTTGTCTTTCTTGCTGTATTTCTCTTTTCCTTTTTTTACGATTAGTTCTTCTAATGAAACCGTCTTAGGTGTCATATCAATTACAACAACACTTTGTCCAGGCTTAAGTGTTATCTCCTGTGTTGCGTATCCTACTGCCGATGCTCTTAATGTGCCTACTTTAGAACGAGTATTGATGTTAAAACCACCATGCTCGCTAGTTAAAACACCGACGTCTGTCCCTGGCACAGAGATGGATACGTATGGTATTGGCTCGCGAGTATCGGCATTGCGAACCATTCCTGTTATTTGTGTAATAGATTGTGCAGCAACGCAAAGTACACCAAATAATAATACTATTATAACTGTAAGTCTTTTCATAAAGCGTTACAAAATTACATCAATTTTACTATTATAGCAAATTATATATAACTTGTGGGTGATACTTCTTGTTAAAAAAGACTATAATAGCACTACATACTTGCCGTTTGCTGAAAATTGTTGTACCTTTGTATATTAAATTGTTAATATGGATTATAGAAGAAATATAGCTGTTCTGGGTAGTACTGGTTCAATAGGACGCCAGACGCTTGATATTATAGCTGAATATCCTGAAAAGTTCAAAGCATGGCTATTGGTAGCTAACAATAGTGCCGACTTGCTTATTGAACAAGCATTGAAGACATTGCCTTATGCAGTGGTAATCGGTAACGATAATCTATACCAAAAGGTAAAAGATGCGTTGGCAACTACTGATGTTAAAGTATATGCCGGTGCTAAAGCTATTGCTGAACTTGTTACCTATCCCGAGGTTGACACAGTGGTTACTGCCATGGTTGGGTACAGTGGTCTTGAATCAACGATTGCGGCAATTGGTGCAGGTAAAAAAATTGCTCTTGCCAATAAGGAAACACTCGTTGTTGCTGGAGAACTAATTACTCGCATGTTGGAAACTTCTCCATCTGTATTATACCCCGTTGATAGTGAACATGGTGCCTTTTATCAGTGCCTTGTGGGCGAACGTCACGAGGATATTGAGAAACTCATCCTTACTGCTTCAGGCGGACCGTTCCGCAACACTCCTATAGAACAACTGGCTAGTGTAACTGCTGGTGATGCTCTGAAGCATCCCAACTGGAGTATGGGTGCCAAAATCACAATAGACTCTGCCACTATGATGAACAAGGGCTTTGAAATGATCGAGGCAAAGTGGCTTTTTGGCGTAGAATCAGAGCGTATTGAGATTGTTGTTCATCCGCAGTCGATAGTACACTCTATGGTTGAGTTTAAGGATGGTTCGGTTAAGGCTCAACTTGGATTGCCCGATATGCACCTGCCTATAAGATACGCATTGGGGTTGCCTGGTAATCGACTTGCTACATCTGAACGTAAGATGACGTTATGCGATTATGCCAACTTGACATTTGAGAAGCCTGATTTTAATAAGTTCCCATTGTTGAATACTGCCTATGAAGCAGCTCGCCGTGGCGGTAATATTCCTTGTGTGATGAATGCTGCTAACGAGATTGCTGTAGCTGCATTTCTAAAAGGTAAAATTGGATTCAATGATATCTATAAGACTATAAATCGTACAATTGATTGGGCTTCGTTCATTGAAGTTCCAACTTATGAAGACTATGTAGAGTCAAATAAGGTTGCTCGTGATTTTGCGACATCGTTAATTAAATAATTGAATATAAGAAAGTAATACAAAATATTGATGAACGCTACTTTTTGGTTTAAAGCACTTGAATTGATTTTAGCTCTTGGACTACTTGTTATGGTTCACGAGTTTGGACACTATTTCTTTTCTCGCCTCTTTGGCGTATGGGTAGAAAAATTCTATCTCTTTTTCAATCCTTGGTTTTCCCTTGCCAAGTGGAAACCTGCTGGTAAAAAGGACAAAGATGGCAACGAAGTGAAAACTTCTTGGCGTGCCACAACATATGGTATAGGTTGGTTGCCCCTTGGTGGATATTGCAAGATTGCAGGTATGATCGACGAGTCGATGGATACTGAGCAAATGAAGCAACCCGCACAACCATACGAGTTCCGTGCAAAACCTGCCTGGCAACGATTGTTCATTATGATAGGCGGTGTGCTTTTCAACTTCTTGCTTGCTATCGTAATCTATTCAGGAATTGTATATACATATGGTGAAATGTATATCAATTTCACTGATGCAACCGAGGGTATGGATTACTGCGACAGCGCACACAAGCTTGGTTTTGTAGATGGTGATATACCTCTGGCTGCTGGTGATAAAGAATTGACTTACCTTGACGCTGATGTACTGCAAACTATGCTTACATCTGAAACCGTAAAGGTGCTTCGCAATCACAAGGATACCGTAACTATTAAGATCCCGGCTAATTATATATTTGAGGCTAATAAGGACGCCGAGAATGGACAGATGTTTATGCAATATCGTCTGCCAGTTGTTATCTCACAGACTCAACCTCGTATGGGTGCTGAAAACGCGGGACTGAAGTGTGGCGATCGCATTCTTGCAGTTAATAATGATACTACCCCAACCTATTCAGAACTTACTCCTACACTTGAGAAATATGCTGGTAAGGTTGTAAAATTGCACTATACCCGTGACGGCAAGGATATGGTAAGTGATGTTGAGGTTGACGAAAATGGTAAACTCGGTATAATGCTTACAGAACCCACCAAGATTTACAAGGTTAATGTAAAGGAGTATAATGTATTCCAGTCAATACCTCGTGGCGCTCAGATGGGTTGGGATAAGCTTGTTAGCTACGTTAAGCAACTTAAGTTTGTCTTTACAAAGCAAGGTGCACAGAGCCTAGGTGGTTTTGGTGCTATCGGTAGTATTTTCCCTGAAACTTGGAGTTGGCTTGATTTCTGGTCAATCACTGCATTCCTTTCAGTAATACTTGCCGTGATGAACATATTGCCTATTCCTGCTCTTGATGGTGGACATGTGTTGTTCTTGCTTTTTGAGATTATTACAGGTCGTCAGCCTAGCGAGAAATTCCTTGAGCGTGCTCAAACCATAGGTATGTTGCTCCTGTTTGGCTTGCTTTTGTTTGCTAATGGTAATGATATATATCGTTATTTCTTTAAATAATAAAGAATGGAATATAAGGTTATAAAACTGCGTCGAGGTAAAGAAGAATCGCTTAAGCGTTTTCATCCCTGGGTATTCTCGGGTGCAATCGATGCAATGGACGAGACAATTGAGGAAGGTGACTTGGTTTCGGTTTACACTCATGATGGTAAGCATGTGGGCAATGGT
>JAGHTV010000221.1 GCA_018065165.1 Candidatus Sodaliphilus fimicaballi
CAACCGACGATCCCCTATTCCTCCCCGACGAGTAATAAAAGGTTAAGAGGATAAAAGGTTAAAAGATTAAAAGATTAAGAGGTTAATGTTTAGAGTTTAGCTTTGACCTCGAGCTATCGAGCTATCGAAGCATCGAAGTATCGAGCCATCGAAGTATCGATGCATCAAGCCATCGAGTCTTTATCAAGCATGCAATCCTAGTCAATAATAAAAAAACGGAGATAGGCTTTTGCTAATCCACAGATAATTCGTAACTTTGCAAGGAAGATGTAAAACAGCATCTTCCTTGCTGTTTTTATGGGCTATGGCCCGGCAAGATTTGTTGAACTAAAACATACTACACTTGGACCCTGATCCTTATTCGTCATTATTACTGTTAATGCAGGGTGTTGCACCCTCGCCTGCTCCGACTCTTATCGTTGTTAATCATCCCACGCTAGGAAGTATCATTGCCATAGCTATTGCTATTCTGGGGCTGCTGTTGTCGGCTTTCAACTCGGGCTCAGAGATTGCGTTTTTTTCGCTGACAAAGGAGCAAATATCAACCATCAAGAACGATAACCAGCGTCATCGCATACAGAGCATGCTGGCCAATCCCGAGAAATTACTGGCTACCATACTGATAGGCAACAATCTGGTAAATGTGATGATTGTTACCCTGCTGTTCTATGCATTTAACATCATCTTCGTTTTCAACAGTCCGTTTCTCAGTTTCCTGGTACAGACGGTTATCCTCACCTTCCTCATCTTGCTCTTTGGTGAGGTAATTCCCAAGTTGTACGCCACAAACCACAATGTACGCTTTGCCCAACTGGTGTCACTACCGCTGCAGGCTGCAGTAAAGATGCTCTCCCCTCTCTCGGCCATCATGGTCAAGGGTACCGGCATCGTGGGTAAGGTGGTGACCAAGCAGGCCGACGACATCTCGACCGACGACCTGTCGCTCGCCCTTGAGGCTAGCGATGTAAAGACTGAGGAGGAGAAGGAGCTGCTCGAGGGCATCCTGTCGTTTGGCAACAAGACCGTGAACGAGATTATGCGTCCACGCATCGATGTTGTCGACATTGATATCGACAGCGACTTTGACGAGGTAGTGAAGAAGGTGATTGACACAGGCTACTCACGCATGCCGGTTTACGACGAGACTCCCGACAACATAAAGGGTATACTCTATGCCAAGGACTTGCTGCCTTACATAGGCAAGCGCGACTCGCAATGGCGCTGGCAAAACCTGGTGCGCACGGCATACTTTGTGCCCGAAACACGCATGATCGACGACCTGCTAGAGGACTTCCGCAAGAAGAAGATGCACATGGCCATCATCGTCGACGAGTATGGCTGCACACAGGGCATTGCTACACTCGAGGATGTGCTTGAGGAGATTGTGGGCGACATTGACGACGAGTATGACACTGAGGAGAAGTTCTACACTCGCCTCAACCAAAATACCTACACATTTGACGGCAAGACACAGTTGACCGACTTTTGCCGCGTGCTCGACATCGACGAGGACACTCTCGATGAGCATGCCGAGGATGCCGAGACCATTGCCGGACTGCTGCTCGACCTCAAGGGCGACTTCCTAAAGGAGCAGGAAGTAATAACATATGGCCGATTCACATTCACCATACTCAAGGTGGTGAAATACCGCATTGCCAAGGTGAAGGTAACCATAAAACAGTAACAAATCAAAAGAACAAAGATATGACACACAACTTTGCAAAGATCGTTGTTGCCATTACAGTGGCAATGAGCGCGGCCAGTGCAGCCGACGCTTGTACTAACCTACTCGTGGGCAAGAATGCGAGTGCCGACGGTAGCACCATCATCTCGTATGCTGCCGACGCTCACATCCTGTATGGCGACCTGCAATATCTGCCCGCTGCCGACCACAAGCCCGGCACCATGCGCGTCATCAACGACTGGGACACCGGCATCAAGCACGGCGAGATTCCCGAGGCGGCTCACACCTATGCCGTAGTGGGCAACATCAACGAGCACCAGCTCACCATTGCCGAGAGCACATGGGGCGGACGCGAGGAACTGTGGGAAGGCGATGGCATCATCGACTATGGTAGCCTCATCTACATAGCCCTGCAACGCTGTCGCACTGCTCGCGAGGCTTTAGACCTGATGACTACCCTCGTGGCCGAGTATGGCTACTGCAGCGAGGGCGAGTCGTTCTCGATAGGCGACCCCAACGAGATTTGGGTGCTCGACCTCATAGGCAAGGGCAAGAAGGAAAAAGGTGCTGTATGGGTAGCTCAACGCATCCCCGATGACTGCATCTCGGGTCACGCCAACCAAGTGCGCATACACAAGTTCCCCCTCAACGACAAGGCAAACTGCATCTACTCTAAGGATGTTATCACATTTGCCCGTAAGATGGGTTACTACAGTGGCAAGGATGCCGACTTTGACTTTGCTAATGCCTACAGCCCTGCCGACTTTGGCATACTGCGTGGTTGCGATGCTCGCGTGTGGGCATACTTCAACCGCTTTGCTGCCGGCATGGACAAGTACCTGCCCTACATCAACGGCAAGAAGGGTGCCGAGGTAATGCCTCTGGCCATCAAGCCCGCCCGCAAGGTGAGCGTGCGTGACGTGCAAAACATGATGCGCGACCACTTTGAGGGCACACCATTTGACATGACTCAAGACCCCGGTGCCAAGATCAACTACGATGTACCTTACCGCTGGCGTCCCATGGAGTTCAAGGTCGACAGCGTGACCTACAGCATGGAGCGTGCCATCGCTACACAGCAAACGGGCTTCGTGTTTGTATCACAAATGCGTTCATGGCTTCCCGCACCAGTGGGTGGTGTGCTGTGGTTTGGCGTTGACGATGCCAACACTGCCGTATTCGTGCCCATGTACTGCTGTATGACCGAGGTTCCCGAGAGCTACCGTCGTGGCCAGGCCGACCTCTATACCCTCAACTGGGACAGCGCATTCTGGGTAAACAACTGGGTTGCCAACCAGGCCTACAGCCGCTACAACAAGATGATTGTTGACATACGCAAGGTGCAAGGTGCTCTTGAAGACTCATATGCAACCAACCAACCCAATGTTGAAGCAAAGGCACTGGCAATATACAAGAACAACGCCAGCGAGGCTGCAGAGTTCCTTACTAACTACTCAGTAAACCAGGCTCAAAACGCAACCAAGCAATATCGCAAACTGGGCGAATACCTCTTTGTCAAGTATCTTGACGGTAATGTAAAGAAGGAGAAAGACGGCCAGTTTGAACGCAACGAGGCAGGCTATCCCGTACAGCCCAACTGGGGCGGTTACAATCAGGAATACTACGAGACTGTGGCACGCGGCAGCGGCGACCGCCTCAAGGTAGTAGAACCCGAGAAGTAATATACTCCTACCAAGGTACAAACAATAAATAGGCCTCTATAGTAGCAATAGCCGCTATAGAGGCCTATCTTTTTTAGGGCATTAAACCTTGTTA
>JAGHTV010000444.1 GCA_018065165.1 Candidatus Sodaliphilus fimicaballi
GCTGTGCAGCAGTCCATGGTTTCTACCGGTGGCACCGTTGGTATAGTCAAAACGCTCGAGCAGAAGCGTTTTGAGTCCACGCATGGCACAGTCACGAGCTGTACCAGCGCCAGTAATACCGCCGCCGATAATGATTACATCGTATTCCTGTTTGTTTGGTTCCATCTAATTGTTGGTTTTTAAGGTAATCGCACATGTGTACGTTTCGGTGCAAAAGTAATAATATTTTTTAGCACAGCAAAATTATTTATTAACTTTTTTACGAAAAAATGTATAATGATTTGCTAAAATGTTGTATTGTAGGGCGGTTTGAGTGGTTGTAATTGTGGTTTTTGTTTGATAGCGTGATTTCTTTTGAAAGTTTTTTGTATTTCATTTTGTAAATATTTGCTTTCGTTTATGCTTTCGTTTTTCTTCGTTATCTCGTTTTGTATCAAAATTGCTGCTCAAAACTTTCGTTTTTGGGCGAAAATGTTTGGAAAATCGACTGAAAAATTCTATTTTTGCACTTGAAAACGAAAGTTTGTGTGTTTCAAGTCTATGCTTTTAGATGACTTACTTTCGTTTTTATGCCCTCTGATAATACTTAAAAAAGGACAAGATATGATTAAAGAAAAAAGACATTCAATTATTCTCGACTCTCTGTTGAAGTATGGCTCAATCACTGTGTCTGAATTGGTTGAGAAACTTAATGTCTCTTCTGTGACAGTGCGTAAGGATCTTACTGAACTTGAGAAACTTGGCAAGCTTTATCGCAGTCATGGTAAGGCGATTCTTATCAATCCTCACATCAACAATCGCTCGGTTGTTGAGAAAGAGAAGATTGCCCCCGAAGAAAAGCGTGCCATAGGCCTCTCGGCAGCTCGACTCATCGATCGTGACGATAGTATCATCATAGCGTCAGGCTCTACTGTTCAGGCTCTTGCACGTGCTATCCAACCCATTCATCGTCTTACTGTTGTAAGTGCCTCGCTTGTTGTTAGTGAGATTCTTGCCACCGACGAGAATATCGATCTCATTCAGCTTGGTGGCATGTTACGTCACAGCAGTCTTTCGGTTGTGGGACAATATAGCAAGATGATTCTTCAAAGTTGCTCTTTCAGCAAGCTGTATCTGGGTGTTGATGGTATAGATTTTGAGTATGGTATTACTACTACCGATATGCGTGAGGCTGAGCTTAATAAGGTAATGATGAGTGCAGCTCAAAAGACTATTGTGTTGGCCGATAGCAGCAAGTTTGGTCGCCGTGGTTTTGCCAAGATTGGTGACATGGAGTCGGTCGACATCATCATCACCGACCCCGGTATTAGTGCTAAAGATGCCAAGGCTGTTGAGGAGATGGGCATCGACCTCATCATTGCACGATAACACCAACTTGTCCAGTAAAAAGAAGGTAACAATAGACGTGTTGTCCCCATGGTTTCTAATTTAGCGCTGGAAGCGCGTGTTGTGAGCGATAGCGAACTATAACCGAGCGTAGCGAGCTCGGCAGAGTGAGCAGCGGTAAGTGGGCGAAGCCCGTGCCGCGACTAGCGAACCTCTGTCAACATGCGTAGGGTCGAAGCGAGCGATAGTGAGCGCAGGCCTCGGGTAACGAGGACTCCCCATCAATGCGGGCAGAAAGTCCGCGTTTAAGACATTTTTGTGGACAACTCATATATTATTCCAAAAAGAAAATAAACGAAAAACGAGTGACTACCGTCACTTAAACAATACTAATAATGGCGTAACCAGGAACAAGTTCCGGCTACGCCATTGTTGATATCTTTTACAGGCTAAAGCCTGCTTTGTTTTTCGTTTTAAAAATAGCGACAAAGTCGCAAAAATCAGTTCGCTATCGCTCACAAAATTCATTACTTATGTGATGGCCCATAATTGCTTGTTTTCCTAATTTTGTAAGAGTTAGAAAGCTGTTACTACTTGATTTTTATAGTAATACCTTTCTATTTGTGCTTTGTTTCGAGTGCCGAAGTTTACAAGAATACCAATTGGGAACTCAGTAGCTCTAAGATAACCTAGAATTTGTGATCGTTCTTTGTCGGTGAGTTCTGAGATTGCTTTACATTCGATGATAACGTTGCCACGTGGCATTTCAACTACTACGTCCATTCTTACGATACAGGTAAGTTCTACTCCCTTATATACAGGATGATGCGTGTATTCTCTTTTAATCTTAAACCCATTGTTGATGAGTTCAATAACTAAAGCTTCTTGATATACATATTCCGGGAGTCCATTGCCTAAGTTGTTGTGAACTTCGTGCATGCAAGCTATGATGTCACATACGTAATTTATCAGGTCATTACGCAAATTATTGGGGCTATAAAGATAGCTTTTATTTTGCACCAAAGAGCAGTTATGCCAGCAAAGGTATTGATCCTTGTGTATCTTTTAAAAAATATGGTGAAAGCATTTCATAGTATTAGAATGGAAGTTGTTTTACAGTTTTTCTTTCCTGAAAATATTAAGCAAGGATATATTTTTGAGGTACTAAAATTCTGGATGCAGGAGTACCACGTAGACGG
>JAGHTV010000197.1 GCA_018065165.1 Candidatus Sodaliphilus fimicaballi
CTCCCCGTAGGGGGCCTAAAACATCTACAAAGGAAAACTCAATTAGTGTTGTAGCGTCCTCCAGACGCGTTTGTTATATGCTCTCTAATCCCCGCACGCCATTACGTTCGGCGTACGGGGTTATCAATTGTATTGTCCTGCGGACAAATTTTCTTTGCCAAGTTTATGGCAATATGTCATTTGTTATTTCCCCAGTTTTTTTCGACTGATCCTGAACAATCCGTTTTAATCACGGAGAATTAGTATCTATGTGGAGACAAAAAAAAGACGCTGCGATGCAGCGTCTTTTTCTTTATGGTGTCTAAGTTAAATTACTTAACGATTTGACCCATTGTGTTGTACTTAACGTCACCCTTAACGATGATAACTTGACCGTTCTCGATAGTCTTGTAAGTCTTAACAGCGTTAACGTTGATGTCGTTTACTGCACTACCCTCAACCTTAAGAGTGCAAACTGTTTGAGCTTCCTCAGTCTTGAAGTCGTCGTTGTTGTAAGCACAGTACTTAATGTTTTGAACTTGGATTGCATATTCGCCAGCAGCGAGTTCAGCAGCAGTCTCATAGTTGATCTTGAAGAGCTCGATGGGGTTTGTCTTGATAGGATACTTATCCATGTTAGAACCAACAACAGTAGCAACGTTACCAGCTAAAGTTGATTTCCACTTGATAGCATCTACATTTTCCCCCTCATCCTCACTGTAATAAGAGGTAGCAGGAGTCTTACCAATGTTAACTGTACCGTCTGACTTCAGGATGGGCTTAACACCTTCGGGGAACACGAGTTCGAACTGCATGTTTGTGAAGTTGTCAGAGAAGTTAGCGAAAGAAGTGTTACGCTCGAAAGTAACAACTACGTTCTTGTACTGTGTACCAGCCTCAACTGTAGCATCGGGAGCAGTCATCTTGTCACCTACATTAGTGTAGTGCTCTTCAGCCATTGCTGAGAAACTCATACCTGCAACGAGAGCAGCAAAGAGTAAAGATTTCATCTTCATAATTTAAAATTTTAAATTGTTAGTAAAAAAAATAAATTGTTTCCAGTTTAGTGGCCATCACTCCTGATGGCTAAATTAGGCCTTTAGCAGATTCGTATATAAAATACGGACTTTGACGCTTGCGCGCTCTGTATCAGGCAATTAATCAAAAATGGGTATTTTCTACCACATTTTCGAGTACAATATTACGAAGTTTTTTTGGATTGACAAAATTTTCTTACAAAAAAAAATGTTTTTTTTATTGACAAGGCAAAAAAATTCACAATCCTTAAAATATATACAAGGTGATGGAGACAACTTGAAGTCTCCATCACCATTACAAGTTACAATTTATTACTTCATTGATTCAACATACTTGCGCAGAGCCTCGTTCTCAGCATCGTGCTCGAGCCACTTCTTGTAGTACTCCTTAGCCTGAGCCTTGTCGCCGTTCTGGAACTCATAGTTAGCAAGATAGTTGTAAGCATTGCGGTAGTAGCTGTCGTAGCCGCTCTTGTCCTCCTTGCTGTCGAGGATAGCGAGCAGATCCTTGAAGGGCTTAACAGCCTTGCCAGTGATCTTGTCGCCCTCGTCAAACTTCTCGAGGCGAGCGATTTGGTTTACGATGCGAACATTACCGGGAACCTTCTCATTAACCTCGTTGAGGTATTTGCGAGCCTTAGCAACTGCATCGGCCTTAACAGCCTCGTCTTGAGTAGTGAGAGCCAGGTTGAAGTAGCAAACGCCTACCTCATAGAGGTCGTTAGCCTTGTACTCCTCGCTGTCGATAACCTTTTGATAGTAGTAAGCAGCCTTCTCAAAGTTGTCAGCGTCGGCATAGCTGTCGCTGAGGCTACGCAGGAGGTCAACATTCTTGGGGTTGAGCTCGATTGCCTTCTCATAAGCTGCTACTGCCTCCTCGGCCTTGCCAACCTTTTGCAGTGCCTGAGCGTAGTCGGTGTAGTCGCGTACCTCGTAAGTTGAACCAGAGGGAAGAACCTTTGCGAAGAATGTACCACCATCTTCAACAGCCTCGTTCCAGCGCTCGAGTTGAACATCGTTGTACAGTTTCATACGCTCCATGTAGAATGCCTTGGGATCGCTTGCGTCGAGCTTCTTGATGAGGCTTGATGCGAGATCGTAAGACTCTTGGAACTTGCCACCGAAGAACAGAAG
The DNA here is from genome assembly GCA_018065165.1 of Candidatus Sodaliphilus fimicaballi. Classification (GTDB taxonomy): domain Bacteria; phylum Bacteroidota; class Bacteroidia; order Bacteroidales; family Muribaculaceae; genus Sodaliphilus; species Sodaliphilus fimicaballi. The sequence goes on from JAGHTV010000197.1 coordinate 2,151, forward strand.
TTGCACGTAGCGAACCTCGTCTTGTGCGAAGTGGTTGGGGTTCTTGATGTACTCACCATACTTCTCGGCAGCCTTGCCACCCTGGTTGTCGCTATAGTACTTCTCAGCGAGCTGGCGTTGTACGAGCGCAGAGTTGGGGCGTTGAGTGTTAAGGTCCTCAAGGCTCTGGAGTGCCATTGAAGGATTAACGAAGTAGTAAGTGTTGGCCCATTTTACCTTAGCCTCGATGTTCTCGGGATCGTAAGTGAAGGCGAGCTCGTATTGACCTGCAGCCTTACCATACTCCTTCTCGGCAGCATAAGTGTCGCCCTCGAAGATGTAAGACTCGGGATCGTCGTTTTTCCACTTGCGAGCGTTCTTGATGCACTTGTCGATATCCTTAGCATAAGTTGTTGCGTTTACATCGTAGTAAGCACGTGCAATTGCAGTCTCGAGCTTAGGATCCTTCTTTGTAAGCTTGCGTGCTTGGTCAAAGAGGTCAACTGCCTTCTCACCCTTCTTGAGAGCGATTTGTCCCAGACCAACATAGTTGTAGGGGAAGTTAGCGTCGGCACCAACACCATTGTCGAAGTTCTTCTTAGCGTCGGCAACACTACCAGTCTTGAGTGCGATTTGACCCAGATAGTAGTAAGCCTCGGCCTTGTTAGAAGCTGTGCTCAGGTTGCGCTCCAGCAGTTCCTTTGCATTGTCGAGCTGATCAACCTTGTAGTACTCGATACCATCCTTATAGCCTTGAGCCATTGATGATAATGAAGCTCCTGCGATGAGCAGTGAAGCAACAAAAACTTTAATCTTCATTTCAG
>JAGHTV010000035.1 GCA_018065165.1 Candidatus Sodaliphilus fimicaballi
GACCGCTACTGCACAGTTTGCAGTGGTTGAAGACGATCACAATGTTGTGGCCGCTATCAAGGCTGCTCAGGACAAGGGCTTTGAGAAGATAGCTGCTCTGGCTTGGACAACAACTCCCTGGACTCTGCCCAGCAACACCGCTCTGTGTGTTGGTCCCAAGATCGACTATGTGGCAGTAGAGAGCTACAATCCCTACAACGGTGAGCCCGCAACATTCATCATGGCCAAGGCTCGCGTTAACGCTTACTTCAAGGCCGAGGGTGCCGAGAAGGCTCTCGACGAGTACACTCAAGGCGACAAGGTTATTCCTTACAAGGTTATTGCTGAGTTTAAGGGTGCCGATCTCGTTGGTTTGCACTACAAGCAGTTATTCCCCTGGGTTAAGCCCGTCGACAAGGTTGGCGACAAGTTTGAGGTTAACGAGAACGGTTTCCGCGTTATCCCCGGTGACTATGTGACCACCGAGGACGGTACCGGTATCGTACACATCGCTCCCACATTTGGTGCCGACGATGCTGCTGTAGCTCGTGCTGCAGGTATCCCCTCACTGTTCATGATCAACAAGAAGCTCGAGACTCGTCCCATGGTTGACCTCAGTGGTAAGTACTACCTGCTCGAGGACCTCGACGAGGAGTTTGTTGAGAAGTGCGTCGATGTTGAACTCTACAAGGAATATGCTGGTGCTTGGGTAAAGAATGCTTATGACCCCAAGTTCACTGTTAATGGCAAATATGACGAGGAAGCTGCCGCTAAGGCCGAGGACCTCAATGTATATCTGTGCATCAAGATGAAGCAGGCTGGTACTGCATTCAAGATTGAGAAGCATGTCCACAACTATCCCCACTGCTGGCGTACCGATAAGCCCGTCCTCTACTATCCCCTCGATAGCTGGTTCATCCGTTCTACTGCTTGCAAGGACCGCATGGTGGAACTTAACAAGACCATCAAGTGGAAACCCGAGCACACTGGTACTGGCCGCTTTGGCAAGTGGCTCGAGAATCTCAACGACTGGAACCTGAGCCGTAGCCGCTACTGGGGCACTCCGCTGCCCATCTGGCGTAGCGAGGATGGCGAGGAGAAGTGCATTGGCAGCGTAGAGGAACTCTATGGCGAGATCGAGAAGGCTGTTGCTGCAGGTCTCATGGAGAGTAACCCCTACAAGGACAAGGGCTTCGTTCCCGGTGACTATAGCAAGGAGAACTATGAGAAGATCGACCTGCACCGTCCCTATGTTGACTACATCACACTGGTAAGCGACAGTGGCAAGCCCATGAAGCGCGAGCTCGACCTCATCGATGTGTGGTTCGATAGCGGTTCAATGCCCTATGCACAGTTGCACTATCCGTTTGAGAACAAGGAACTCGTTGACAGCGGTCGTTTCTATCCCGCCGACTTCATTGCCGAGGGTGTTGACCAGACTCGTGGTTGGTTCTTCACACTGCACGCTATCGCTACAATGGTATTTGACAGCGTGGCTTACAAGAGCGTAATCTCTAACGGCCTTGTACTCGACAAGAATGGTAACAAGATGAGTAAGCGTCTGGGTAACGCCGTTGACCCATTTGGCGCTATCGAGAAATATGGTATCGACCCATTGCGTTGGTACATGATCAGCAACTCTTCTCCCTGGGACAACCTCAAGTTTGACGAGGCTGGCGTTGGTGAGGTATCACGCAAGTTCTTCGGTACTCTGTACAATACATACTCATTCTTTGCACTCTATGCCAATGTTGACGGCTTTGATCCCGCAATGCCCGAGGTTCCCGTTGAGAAGCGTCCCGAGATTGACCGCTGGATCATCTCACTGCTCAACTCTCTCGTCAAGGAGGTTAAGGCCAACCTCGACGACTATGAGCCCACGCGCGCTACTCGTGCAATAAGCGAGTTTGTTGGCGATCACTTGAGTAACTGGTATGTTCGCCTCAACCGCAAGCGTTTCTGGGGTGGTGAGCTCAACGAGGACAAGCTGGCTGCTTACCAAACCCTGTACCACTGCCTCAAGACTGTGGCATTGCTCATGGCTCCCGTTTCTCCCTTCTTCAGCGACAAGCTTTATCGCGACCTCACTGGCAGCAGCGACTCGGTTCACTTGGCACAGTATCCCACTGTTGACGAGACTGTAATCGACAAGCAACTCGAGCAACGCATGCAGGTGGCACAAGATATCACATCAATGGTGCTCGCACTGCGTCGCAAGCAAAACCTCAAGGTGCGTCAACCGCTCACATCTATCATGGTTCCCGTGCTCGACGATGAGCAACGAGCTAACATCGAGGCTGTTGCCGACCTGATTAAGGGCGAGGTAAATGTTAAGGAAATTAAGCTCGTGGGTAGCGATGCTGGCGTGCTGGTTAAGCGTGTTAAACCCGACTTCAAGAAACTTGGCCCGAAGTATGGCAAGATTATGAAGTTGCTCGCTGCCGAGCTCACTTCTCTGTCACAAGAGTCAATCATCGCATTTGAGAAGGCTGGCCAAATCACTCTCAATGTAGCAGGCCAAGAGGCTGTTGTTGAGAAGGCCGATGTTGAAATCATCAGCGAGGATATCCCCGGTTGGCTCGTTGCCAACGAGGGCAACCTCACCGTAGCTCTCGACATCACCGTTACCGAGGAGTTGCGTCGCGAGGGTATGGCTCGTGAGCTCGTTAACCGCATCCAGAATGTGCGCAAGAACAAGGGCTTTGACATCACCGACCGCGTTGTCGTTGTCATCAATCCCGACGAGCGTACCGACGAGGCTGTGGCCGACTTCAACGACTACATTGCTCGCCAGGTGCTCGCAGTGAGCGTTACTGTGGCTCCTGTTGACCACGACGACACCGTCGATCCCGAGAAGGACGACCTCAAGGTGAAGATCACTGTCGACAAAGCGTAATACATTTTAATCACAACCGGATAGTGGAGCCTGTTTAGTGCTTCACTATCCTCTATATTTTTCAAGAACGATATTTCAAAACGATGAAGAGAATTTCTAACGGATGGCTGGCCACAATCATTGTGCTGCTTGTCATCATCATCGATCAAGCCCTTAAAGTGTGGGTAAAGACACACTTTTACTATGGCGAGGATTTTGAAATAACAAGTTGGTTCAAACTGCAGTTCATCGAGAACAATGGCATGGCCTTCGGCATGGAGTTTGGCAGCAAGGTGTTCCTCACCTGGTTCCGCATCATTGCCGTGTGCCTCTTTGTTTACTACCTGTACAAGCTGCGTAATCGCGTTGACATACCCAAGGGGTACATCGCTTGCATTGCAATGATTACTGCTGGTGCACTGGGCAATGTGCTCGATTGCATCTTCTATGGCGTAATCTTTGATGCTCCCTCTTATCCGCAGGTTGCTCAGCTCTTCCCCCCGGGTGGCGGATATGAAACGCTGTTCAACGGTCGTGTGGTAGATATGCTCTACTTCCCGCTGTGCGAGTGGTACTGGCCCAGTTGGATGCCTGTTGTGGCCGACCAGCACTTCATCTTCTTCCAGCCCATCTTCAACATTGCCGATGCTTCGCTTAGCGTGAGCGTCATCGTGCTCATCCTGTTCTACTCTCGTTTCCTAGCCGTTGACGATGAGAAAGAAGAAAAGGACGAGGAGACAAGTGAAGAAACAATTCAGCAATAATTAAGTTATCCTTGTAATGAAACATCTGTTATCGACATTGTGCATCGCCTTCATCTTGTGTGCCGTCGTGGCTTGTGACAAAGCCCCCGATGGCGTTATCCCCGAGAGCAAGATGGAGAAGATTGTTGTCGATTTGAGTCTAGCCGATGCTTATATCGAGTCGCACGTCGACCAGTTCCAGGACGACTCGTCGCGACTGGTCCTCAAGCAGTCGGTATTTGCCAAGTATGGCGTTACTCCCGAGCTCTACGACACATCGCTGGTGTGGTATGCTCGCAACATGGATGTTTATATCAAGGTTTATGACAATGCCATCGGTCGCTTGCGCGATATGAAGTCGCAAGCCGAGAAAGGTGGCGGTGGTGAGGCAAACAGTGGATCTCAAATGGGAGGTCAACAGCCTGCGGTACAGCACAAGTTTAGTGCCAAGGGCGATAGCGCCGATGTGTGGACAGGACCACGTCGATGGGTGTTAACTCCTGGTATGCGTCAAGGTTTCATAGCGTTTGACTTTGACCCCGACGAGGAGTCACGCAATGGCGACCGCTACGAACTTATGCTCAAGGCCAATCCCATGCGTAGCACATTCAAGGTTATGCTGGCCACCGATTACAGCGACGGTTCAACTGTCTATGTCAATCGCCAGTCATGCAACGAGGGCTGGAATACGCTCACATTGCAAACCGACTCAACCCGCAAGGCAACCCGCATCTATGGCTATATCAATTATGACATCATGCCGGGCGACATTGCCTATGTTGACAGCCTCACAGTGTTGCGTACACACGCTTCACGCGAGACTTACTCGGCCGTGTGGGGACATAAGGTCGTTGAACGCAACAAGCGCGAGACTGCCGAGCCTTTGGTTCCAAAGACCGATGAACCTGCAGCTACTAAGCCCTCGGTTCCGTCGGTTACTACTCAACCTCAAGGGCATTTCAAGCCCAAGGAGGGTGTAAACAAGTCAAGTGCCCAGCGTCACATCACCCAATCACCCAACGCAAGTCACTTGCCATCAACCAAGCAACGAAAATGATAGCAATAGTAAAATATAATGCCGGCAATGTGTTCTCTGTCATGTGCGCTCTGCAACGACTGGGAGTAGAGGCCGTGGTCACCGACGACCACGACACCCTGCGCGCTGCCGACAAGGTCATCTTCCCCGGTGTGGGCGAGGCCTCTACTGCTATGCGATACTTGCAGGAGAAAGGCTTGGATACTCTCATTGCCAGCCTCAAGCAACCGGTGCTGGGCATATGCATAGGCATGCAGCTCATGTGCCGTCATAGCGAGGAGGGCGATACCACAGGTTTGGGCATTTTTGATACCGTCGTAAAGCGTTTTGACAATGCTGCCTGCCCCCAGTGCAAGGTGCCTCACATGGGGTGGAATACCATCGATGTGACCAACTGTGCTGGCGGACTCTTGACTCCCGAACTCAATGGCCGACATGTGTACTATGTGCACAGTTACTATGCCGAGCCTTGCATGCACACAATGGCGTTGACCGAGTACATAGTGCCGTTCAGTGCCGTTCTTCATCGCGATAATTTCTATGCCACACAGTTCCACCCCGAGAAGAGTGGTGATGTGGGCTCAATGATACTTAAAAATTTTCTTGAACTATGAGCATAAATATTATCCCTGCAATTGACATCATCGAGGGCAAGTGCGTACGCTTGTCACAGGGCGACTATGCTCAAAAGAAAGTCTACAACGAGTCGCCACTCGATGTGGCTCGTGCCTTTGAAGACTGTGGTTGCACTCGCTTGCACCTGGTCGACCTGGATGGTGCCAAGTCGCACCACATAGTCAATTATCGTGTACTCGAGGCCATTGCAGGTCACACCAGTCTCACGGTTGACTTTGGCGGAGGTCTTAAGAGCGACGACGACTTGCGCATTGCCTTTGAGTGTGGTGCTGCAATGATTACTGGTGGCAGCATTGCCGTGTTACAGCCTGCAACATTCCAGGCATGGCTGTCGGCCTATGGCAGCGACCGCATAATACTGGGAGCCGACTCTCGCGATGGCTTCATCGCCACACAGGGATGGCTCAACGATAGTGACAAGAGTGTAATTCCGTTTATACAGCACTATCATGACCTGGGCGTGACTAAGGTCATCAGCACCGACATTGCTTGCGATGGCATGTTGCAAGGTCCCAGCGTTGAACTGTATAACAACATACTTGCTGCCGTGCCTGGCTTACATCTCATCGCCAGTGGTGGAGTGGGCGACATGTCACATGTCGAGGCCCTAGATGCTGCTGGTGTGCCCGAGGTGATAGTGGGCAAGGCTATTTATGAGAATCATATAACACTTAACGATTTATATAGTTACAATAAACAACGATAAATGCTTGCAAAACGCATCATACCATGTCTCGATGTAAAAGACGGTGCTACCGTCAAGGGCGTAAACTTTGTGAACTTTCGCAATGCTGGCGACCCTGTAGAGTTGGGACAACGATATAGCGACGAGGGAGCCGACGAGCTCGTATACCTCGACATCACAGCCTCGCTTGAGGGACGCGACACCTTTGTCGACCTCGTGCGTCGCGTGGCTCGTGGTGTGAGCATACCGTTCACTGTGGGTGGGGGCATTAGCACTGTGGAGCATGTCGATACATTGCTCAATGCTGGTGCCGACAAGATTTCGATCAATTCATCGGCCTTGCGTCGCCCCGAGCTCATTAGTGAGATTGCCCAGCGTTTTGGCCGTCAGGTATGCGTTGTTGCGATTGATGCACG
>JAGHTV010000172.1 GCA_018065165.1 Candidatus Sodaliphilus fimicaballi
ATATTATATGTAGGTATAGCAACACCAGCATCCTTTAACCATACAAAACTATTTTCTAAGGCATTAAATCGCTTGTTTTCGTTTAGATTTTTGAGAATAAAGCGTTTATTCTTAGCATTTAGTTCTGAGGGAATAAGGTTGAATATTTCTTCAATTTGCAATTTATGATCAAAGTCATATTTACTTATATCGGCGCGATACAACCTGATAATATCACGTTGTACCATTGCCACAGAGCGCAAATTATTCGTGTCGACGTATTTCTGAACAGCAGCTGGCATTCCGCCAATAATTAAGTATAACTGCACCAGTTCAAGCATTTTACTATGGACAAAAGTGTCCACCTGAGTTTTGTCATCATAGCATTTTTCTATGTATTGGATTATATCATCACTTACTCCTACTGCCAGAGCAAACTCCTCCAAATCGAGAGGATACATATCGATTACACTCATGTAGCCAACAGGAATACTGCGAATATCTTTCAAAGCAACACCTAAAAGCGAGCCGCTAAGTACATATCTATAAGAACCTTCATCAACCAGAAATTTGATTGCTGTAACAATCTCTTTACACTCTTGAACCTCATCAAAGAATATCAGAGTTTTACCTGGTACGAGTTTCTTTTTGGTTAAAGATGATATACGTAGAAGTAAATCCTCAGCACTTTTGGCACTACTGAAAAGGGCACGTGCGTCAGGCTGTTCATAGAAGTTTATTTCTACAAACTGCTCAAAACAATTTTTTCCAACCTCACGTATCGTGAAAGTCTTTCCTGTTTGTCTTGAACCTTCGACCAATAATGCTCTGTGGTCACCTTCGAAAAATTCCTTTATACGCTGCTCGTTTTTACGCTTTATCATATATATAATGCCTAATTATTTACCCAATTATTGTTGAAATTTTTGCAAATATACAATATATGTTGATAATTAGCAAATTAAATTCATATTTTCACGCTTTTCCAACACGATTTCAGTCTAAATCACACGCTTTTCCAACACAATTTTAGGCAAAACTACACGCTTTTCCAACACGATTGTTTAAGTAGAATATACACTAAAAAAGTCCTGGCGCGGTGAGGCGTCAGGACTTTGTGTTTTATCCTGCTGTGAGAGGATTAGTTCTCTTTGTAGGAGGATTGATAATCCTTGCAGGTGGATTAATAGTTCTCGGGCTTGTGTTGGAAGTAAGCCTTGGGGTGCTTGCAAACCTGGCACTCCTCGGGAGCTTCCTTGCCTACTACGATGTGACCACAGTTGCGGCACTGCCATACTGCATCGCCATCCTTTGAGAAGACAACCTTGTCCTCAATGTTCTTGAGGAGCTTGAGGTAACGCTTCTCGTGCTCTGCCTCGATAGCAGCAACGCCTTCCATAGTAGCAGCGATCTCGTCGAAGCCTTCCTCGCGAGCTTCTTGAGCCATTGTCTTATACATATCGGTCCACTCGAAGTTCTCGCCCTCGGCAGCAGCCTTCAGGTTCTCAACAGTGCTCTTGATAGCACCGCCCTCGAGCAGCTTGAACCACAGTTTAGCGTGCTCTTTCTCTTGCAATGCAGTCTCAGTGAAGAAACCTGCGATTTGCTCGTAACCGTCCTTCTTTGCCTTAGAAGCAAAGTACAGATACTTAGTGTGTGCCTGTGACTCGCCAGCAAAAGCAGCCTTCAGGTTTTGCTCGGTCTTTGTTCCTTTCAAATCTTTCATAGTCTAAAACTTTTTATGTTGTTATTATTGTTTCTCGGGGTTGAGAGCCTGGATGTGGGTCTCGGGAGCGATGCGCTGTATCTGCTCGTCAACGCTGTCGATTACATTAACGATGTAGTCACCCAGCTTCTCGGCCTCGCCAATGATATCCATGTAGAAGATACCTGCAGAGTAGGGATAGAGCTTTTGATTGACATTCTCGATGTTCTCGGTGCGGCATTGGTTGCGGAAGTTGTTGATTTCCTTCTCTTTGTCGTAGTTACGCATGAGATCTTCGATTGTCACGTTATCCATATCAACGAGCACGGTAATCATGTTGCTCATTGCCTCGCTCACATACTTGAGTATTGTGTCGATGTTGTTGTAGTTATATTCCTCGAAGTGTGCACCAGCCTCTTCCTTGCGTACGAGTGTCTTAGCGATATTGTTGCAGCTGTCGGCAATGCTTTCAATCTCACTAACGATGTGGAGCATTGTAGATACACGCAACTTAGCGTCGTGACTCAAGCGGCCATCGACCACTGCATTGAGGAACTTGGCAATCTCGAGCTCCATGCGGTCGCTTATAGCCTCATACTTGGTGATGCGCTCAAACAACTTCTTGAACTCATCGGTACCAGTCTTAGTGTGCAGCAGAGTCTTGGTCATACCCAGCATGCGTTCAACACGCTCGGCATACATTGTAATCTCGCGTTGAGCTTGGGTGATATTGAGCTCGGCAGCACTGAGAAGGCCTGTAGAGATATACTTGAGAGTAAATTCCTCCTCGTCCTTGACTTTCTTCTTGCCCTTAACAAGGATGTTGACCATCTTAACATATGCCTTGGTGAACCATATCATCACGCCCAGGTTGATACCAGCAAGCACGGTATGGAACATTGACATTGCAAACGACATTGAGAATGTGTAGGGTGCCAGAGCCTGCTCGTTGCCAGCAGCACCAGCCTTAGCAGCCTCATACAGAGCGTTAGGATCGCCCATACCAAGTACGGCATTTATCCACACAATGAGTTTCACAACTAGGTAGAAGCAGGGGAGTTCCCACACTGCACCCAGCACATTGAACAGCACATGGCCGGCAGCGGCCTTCTTAGCGGCTGTGTTACCGCCCAGTGATGCAAGCACGGGGGTGATTGTGGTACCAATCTTACTACCAAGCACCATTGCACATGCCATATCAAAGGGTACCCAACCCTTGGCAGCCAGGATGAGCACAATGGCAAATGTTGCAGCACTCGACTGGATTACAGCGGTGACAACAACACCAACAGCCCAGAAGATGAGTACCGACATGAAACCTTGTGATGTATAAGCCTTGAGTGATTCAAAGATTTCAGGCGACTTGCTCAAGTCGGGCACATATTCGCTGATTGACGCGAGACCCATAAACAAGAAGATGAAACCAATGAGAAATTCACCTATTGACTTAGTTTTGTTCTTCTTCATCAGCATCATGGGAACGGCAATAGCCATGAGCGGCATGAGCACTGTACCCATGTTGACCTTAAATCCAAAGATAGCAACAATCCATGCGGTGAACGTGGTACCCACATTAGCACCCATGATAACTGCCATACTTTGCTCAAGCGACATCAAACCAGCGTTAACAAAACTTACTACCATAACGGTAGAAGCCGACGAACTCTGAATTAATGCTGTGATAAGAATACCTGTGACAACGCCCATAAAGCGATTGCGGGTCATAGCCGAGAGAATTGAACGCAAGCCGTTACCTGCGGCTTTTTGTAAACCTTCGCTCATCACCTTCATTCCATAAAGGAAGAGGCAAACGGCACCGATTAGTGCAAGAAAATCAAGGATTGAATAATCCATTAAATAATTATTTAAGTGTTAATATGATTTCGTTACAAAGATAATAAATTTTATCTATAGTAACCAAACACACTCTGCTGTTTTTAGATAATATTTTCTACACTATCACTTCTTCTTCAAGTATTCGACTAGGGCGGCAGTTGCACGACCGCGGTGACTGATGGCATTCTTCTCCTGTGCAGTCATCTCGGCAAAAGTGCGACCATCGGCCTCAACAGGTGCAAAGATTGGGTCGTAACCAAAACCCTCTGCTCCATGACGCTCGGTGAGAATATTGCCCTCAACCTTACCTTCAAACTTGCTTACCTTATCGCCCTCGATAAGTACAATAACTGTGCGGAAGCGTGCCGAGCGCTCGGTGACTCCCTGCATCTTCAAGAGCACTTTGTCCATGTTGCGCTCGCTGTCGTGAGCCACACCGCCATAGCGTGCCGAGTACACTCCAGGCTCGCCACCCAGGGCATCAATCTCAAGGCCAGTATCGTCGCTGAAGCAGTCCATGCCGTAGTGTTCCTTGATAAACTCAGCTTTCATCAACGCATTGCCGTCGAGCGTATCGGCAGTCTCAGGTATGTCAACATCACAGCCAATGTCGGCCAGCGAAAGGATTTCAAAGTCATTACCCACAATCTGCCTAATCTCCTGCAGCTTGTGAGCATTGTTAGTTGCAAAAACAATCTTCTTCATGTGGTATATTTTAAATATGGCACCCGAGTTACTGGGTGCCATTGTTGTTGTATAGATTCTCTAGGCTTTCTAAGCTTTCTAAGCTTTCTAAGTCTTATAGCCTGCTAAAGCAGGTGTTCTTATAGGGCGCCAGCCCGTTCTTATAGCCAGCGTATGCGCTGGCGTCCTTAAAGCGAAGCGTTCTTAAAGGTGCGACAGCACCGTTCTTAAAGCGCAGCGTCCTTAAAGGTGCGACAGCGCCGTTCTTAAATTACTACGTTCACGAGCTTGTTAGGAACTACGATTACCTTCTTGGGAGTGCCGCCTTCGAGCCACTTCTGTGCTGCGGGCTCGGCGAGGGCGATGCGCTCTACCTCCTTGGCATCGGTGCCTACGGGAACCTCGATGTTGTAGCGGGGACGACCCTTGATCATCACGGTGTACTTAACTGATGACTCCTTGAGGTACTCCTCGTTGCACTCGGGCCACTCTGCGTCGCAAACGGTGCCTTCGTGACCGAGTACGTGCCACAGTTCCTCGGCAATATGGGGGGCAAATGGTGCCAGCAGACGGATGAAGAGGTCATATACCTCGCGGCTGTCGCACTTCATGCCGCTCAACTCGTTAAGGCAAATCATAAACGCTGCCACGCTGGTGTTTTAAGAGAATGCCTCAACATCGGCAGTCACCCTCTTGATGAGCTTGTGTACGCTCTTCAGGGCTTCTTTGCTTGCAGGAGCATCGGTCAGACGCAATTCCTCACCATTCCAGAACTGAGCCCACAGACGCTTGAGGAAGCGGTTTACACCGTCAATGCCGTTGGTATCCCAGGGCTTGCTAGCCTCAACTGGACCCAAGAACATCTCATACAGACGCAGAGTGTCGGCACCGTAGCGGTCAACTATATCGTCGGGGTTAACGACGTTGTACATCGACTTAGACATCTTCTCAATAGCCCAGCCGCAAATGTACTTGCCGTTCTCGAGAATGAACTCGGCATCCTTATATTCGGGGCTCCAAGCACGGAACTTGTCGATATCGAGTGCGTCGTTGCTCACGATGTTTACATCAACATGGATGGGCTGTACATCATACTCGTCCTTGAGGTGGAGTGAAACATACTTTTGTGTACCCTTGATGCGATATACAAAGTTACTGCGACCCTGAATCATACCTTGGTTAATGAGTTTCTTGAAGGGTTCGGGCTCGCATACATAACCGTAGTCATAGAGGAACTTGTTCCAGAAACGGCTGTAGATCAAGTGACCTGTTGCGTGCTCGCTACCACCTACATACAGGTCGACCTGACGCCAGTACTCATTCACATCCTTGTCAACGAGAGCCTGGTCGTTGTGGGGATCCATATATCGCAAGTAGTATGCACTACTGCCGGCAAAACCGGGCATAGTACACAGCTCGAGGGGTTGGCCATTGGTTGCCACCCAGTTCTTGGCACGACCCAGGGGTGGTTCACCGTCCTCGGTGGGCAGGAACTTGTCTACCTCGGGGAGTTGCAAGGGCAGCTCGCTCTCGGGCAGAGCCTGTGGTTGGTTGTTCTCATCATAGTAGATGGGGAAGGGTTCGCCCCAGTAGCGTTGACGGCTGAAGATAGCGTCACGCAGACGGTAATTAACCTTAACGCGACCAATGCCTGCCTCGGCAATGTATTCCTTAGTCTTAGCAATAGCTTCCTTCACCTGCAGGCCATTGAGTTGCAACTTCTCATTGCTAGAGTTCATCATGATGCCGTCCTTGGCATCGAAGCTCTCCTCGCTCACATCGGCACCCTCGATAAGAGGAATGATGGGCAGGTCGAAGTGGCGTGCAAATGCATAGTCGCGTGAGTCGTGTGCGGGTACAGCCATGATGGCACCTGTGCCGTATCCAGCGAGCACATAGTCGCTTATATAGATGGGAATATTCTTGCCTGTAACAGGATTAACTGCATAACTGCCACTGAACACGCCGCTCACCTTCTTGTCGATGAGACGCTCACGCTCGGTCTTCTTCTTCACCTCCTCAAGATAAGCCTTAACGGCTTCGCTCTGCTCGGGTGTAGTTACAAGGTCAACATACTCGCTCTCGGGAGCCAGTACCATGAATGTAACGCCAAAGATTGTATCGGCACGAGTAGTGAATATGAGCAATGACTCGTCGCTGTCGGCTACCTTGAAGTACATCTCGGCACCCTCGCTCTTGCCTATCCAGTTGCGTTGAGTCTCCTTGAGAGAATCGGTCCAAGCCACTGTGTCGAGGTCGCTGAGCAAGCGGCCTGCGTAAGCACTGACGCGCAGACACCACTGGTTCATCAACTTTTGCTCCACGGGATAACCACCGCGAACTGAGAGACCCTCGCTCACCTCATCGTTGGCAAGCACGGTACCCAACTTAGCACACCAGTTAACCATAGTCTTGCCACGGTAAGCGATGCGATAGTTCATGAGCATCTCATCCTTCTCGGCCTTGCTCATGGCGTTCCACTGCTCGGCAGTGAAAACCTCGTCATAGTTAGTGTGAGCGTTGCAACCCTTGTTACCATTCTTCTCAAAGAAAGCAACGAGTTCCTCGATGGGGCAAGCCTTTTGCAACTCGGTGTTGTAGTAGCTGCCAAACATCTTGAGGAATGCCCATTGAGTCCACTTATAGTAGCCGGGCTCACAAGTGCGAACCTCACGGTCCCAGTCAAAACAGAAACCTATCTTATCGAGTTGCTCACGATAGCGGGCGATGTTTTGAGTAGTAGTCACCTCGGGGTGCTGACCAGTCTTGATAGCATACTGCTCGGCGGGCAGACCATAGGCATCATATCCCATGGGGTGCAGCACATTGAAGCCCTGCTGACGCTTGTAGCGTGCATATATATCGCTTGCAATGTAGCCCAGAGGGTGACCTACATGAAGACCTGCACCGCTAGGGTAGGGGAACATGTCGAGGACATAAAACTTAGGTTTACTCTTGTCAACTTGAGCACTGTACACCTTGTTGTCGCGCCAGTACTGTTGCCATTTTTTCTCAATTTCGCTAAAATTGTAATCCATTGTCTATATGTAGATTTTTATATTTTTTCTTACAAACTACAAAGGTACGATAATTTAACGAAAAACGAAAGACGAAGTACGAAAATCTAACCGAGTGAAGCGAGCTCAAGGGAGTGAGTCGACTATGCTTTCCACTCTTTCCATGGTTTCCATGGTTT
>JAGHTV010000442.1 GCA_018065165.1 Candidatus Sodaliphilus fimicaballi
GGTGCAGGTTTTGCTGTTGACGCGTCGCTGCTGTACTCAATGCGTAGCAGCAAGATTCACTATGGCGACCGCCTCGTGTGGCAATCTCAGGGCCTGGGCAACGAAACTTGCACAATGCACTACATCGACTTGCCCCTGAGCGTAAAATTCAAGTACCACAACCTTGACGGTCTTGAGAACATTGTCATGCCCATGGTATCAGTTGGCCCCACATTCTCGTTCCTGGCAGCCAAGAATCTCACTGACGTTAACGAGTATCGTCCTGTGAGCGTACTGCTGCACGCAGGCATTGGTGCCGAGCTGTACAAGAAGGTGCAAGTACAGGTACAATACAACTTCAGCATAGGCGAGACACTTCGCACCCGCGTCCTCGACGAGAACAACGCCAAGAACCGCTGCTGGAGCGTGACTGCATGCTACTACTTCAAGTAAGCAACTAGGGTACATTCTTAAAACCTATATATAGCAATATCCGCCACCCCACATGGGATGACGGATATTATTTTTGGCAATTATATACATAATGTCCTAGAATGAGCAAAACGCGGACTTTCAGCCCGCAAACATGGAGTTTGTCTATATCCGAGGCCTGCACTCGCTTTCGCTCGCTACGACCCTACAGCTATATAAGAATCAATGGGGACAAATGTATATTGTTACTTATAATTGATTTACTTGAGAAGCATGCCTTGAGCTACAGCTTCGGCCTGCTCAACACCCTGCGAGATGGCTGCGATAGTGAAGCCAAAGCTACAAGCAGCAGCAGGACCCTTGCCAGTGACGATGTTGCCATCGACAACGACCATATCGCTCTGCCAGTTTACACCACAACCCTCGGCTTCCATGCCTGGATAGCAGGTAGCGTTCTTGCCGTTGAGAATACCCAGTTGAGCAAGGACAACAGCGGGCGAAGCACAAATGGCAGCCACCTTGCCACCAGCGTTGTTGTGAGCAACAAGCATCTGTGCGAGGGGCTCGCACTCTACATGGTTAGTATAACCATGTATTCAGCGTGGCAATAAGAGCCTCTGGTCATCGCTTGGGTCATCATCTCTGAGCGATGATTGGGGCACTTCGGTCACGCTATTAGGAGCAGTATGCTCCTTTGTGG
>JAGHTV010000112.1 GCA_018065165.1 Candidatus Sodaliphilus fimicaballi
GTCCTATCAGATAGACAATCTCGCAGGTGAGCAAAAAAGCACAAGGCTTCTTCGACATCACGGCGAGTAAGCCCTGTTTAATAAACCCATAAACAAATCTAACCTTTAATTTCTGATTTTTTAATACCTAAAAAACCAACCTTTATTAACCGATACAAAATTAGACATAAAAAAACAAAGAAAATAGCACGATTGTAGCAAATAACTGCAAATTTGTTTCCAAATCATGCAAAATTGAGGTTTTGATTACTTTTTTGCGACATATTTAGCATCTCTACATATAACAAATTGTTAAAATTTCAGTTAAAAACGAAAAATATCACCACTGAATTTTGCATAATTATTACAAATTTAATAAATTTGCAACCAAATTCTCACATACTGATGGATTCTATGCTACAATAGCATGTAATATTTTTTTATTATTTGACACATGAAAAGACTCGTTTTTATAGCACTTGTCTCGCTTGCTACAAATGCAGCAGGTTATGACTATCTAAACTTTGTCAAGACTGACGCCAGCGGTTCGTCGTTCACAGCCGATGGCATCATGATAACATTCAACGGTACAACGGCTACCGTGAGCAGTGCCGCAGGCGTGAGCACAGTGCCCATGACCGGCATAAGCTACTTGGAGTTTTCTGACACCAAGCTCGCCGACACACCCTCACCATCGCTCAAGGGCGATGTCAACGGCGACGGGGTGGTCGACATTGCCGATGTAAATGCTCTCATCAATGTCATCTTGGGCATAACGCCAGCCGAGACATATGAAGGTCGGGCATACATTAACGAGGACAATACGGTCGATATTGCCGATGTCAATGCTCTCATCAACATCATTCTGGGCACCGAATAAAAGACATACACAATACCGACACCGTTGCTTTACAACCTTGACTGCCCCCCCGCGCACAGTCAAGGTTTATTATAATACATCCTATACATACAATATCAAGGCGCACATTTGCGTTATATATAGATAATGGAACAAATTGCTAGCACATACCGTCCCATCTCGCTCGAGGAGATGAGAAGCGTGAAGTTGCTCAACCGCACCGACACCAAGTTTGTCGCGTCGCTACAGCAGGTCATGCAACTGCTACGCATTGCCAGCAACCATTACCGCATGCAGGAGACCGACGGCCTGCGCTTACAGCCCTACCACACCATCTACTTTGACACCGCAGGGCTCAAGATGTACAACGACCACCAGCACGGACAGTTCCCGCGACAGAAGGTGCGCATACGCTCCTACCTGCACTCAGGACTCAGCTTCCTCGAGGTAAAGACCAAGGACAACCACCGCCGCACAAGCAAGAAGAGGAAGACAATCGACTTTGTCAACTACCCCACCATGCCCATGGGATATGTCACCGTGCCCAACTGTATCGAGGCACATGAGGCATTCATTGCCGAGTACCTCAAAATTTCAATGCAAGGACTCGTGCCGCAACTCGAGAACCAGTTTAACCGCATCACGCTGGTCAACAACGACTGCACCGAGCGCCTGACCATCGACACTGGACTGCGATTCAGGAACTATGTAACAGGTCGCACCCACAGCCTGGACCAGATTGCCATCATCGAGCTCAAGCGCGATGGCCTGCGTCCGTCGCCCATCCTCGAGTTGCTGCGACAACTGCGCATCAAGCCTCACGGCTTCAGCAAGTATTGCATGGGCACTGCCTATACCAATCCACAGGCACCAGTCAACTTGTTCAAGGAACGTCTGCACTACGTAGACCGCATTATAGCCAACAATAACAACATTACAAGATAATCACTTAACTATGAGTTTGATTGAACAACTTTTCACAACAGGCAACTTTGGCCACATTGCAGTAACCAATTTCCTGCTCAACACCGTGTTCGTTTGGATTATAGTACACTTCCTGTACTACAAGAAGAGCAAGCACCGCAACTTCTACTTCACCTTCCTCATGCTCAGCATTGCCATCTACTTCCTGGTATACTTCATGGTATTTGTGCTTGAGGACCTCAAGGGCAAGACCGGCATTGGCGTGGGCATAGGCCTGTTTGGCATCTTCAGCATCATGCGCTACCGCACCGACACCATGCCCGTGCGTGAAATGACCTACCTGTTCAGCGTCATCTGCCTCTCGGTAATCAACGCCCTGGGCACCACAATCCCAGTAGTAGAGCTGCTGCTGCCCAACATCATCATCCTGGCCACCATGTGCCTGTGCGAGTTCCTGCTGCTCAGCACTAACGAGGTGTCTAAGCTCATCCAGTATGACCGCATCGAGCTCATCAAGCCCGAGAAGCACGACGAACTCATTGCCGACCTCAAGCAACGCACTGGCCTCGACATCACTCGCCTGCGCATAGGTTCGGTCGACATGTTGCGCGACTCGGCCATCATCAAGGTCTACTACAAGGACAATGGCGACATCGATGCCACCATCAACAATCAAGTAAAAATAAGGAAAACCGAATGGGAAGACGTAAAATAATACTCTCACTGGCACTGGCAGCCATCGCCAGCATTGCACCAGTCCACGCCGACGATACAGGCCTCATCCTGGATCTGGGAGTGGAACAAAAGGTATCAAAGTACTTCACGCTGGGTGCCCTCACCGAGTTGCGCACGCGCAACGACTTTCGCACTGTCGACCACTTCACGCTGGGCGTGAGCGGCAAGTACAAGATTGCCAAGTGGCTCAAGGCCGATGCCGGCTACGAGGTCATCGTGGTCAACAACCGCGAGCACCTCTCTATGCACGACGACGGCACCTACAACAACTGGCGACCCTCATTCTATGGCACACGCCACCGCTTCACAGCATCGGTCACAGGCGACGTTGACCTGGGCCGATTCAACCTCTCGCTGCGCGAGCGCTACCAGTACACCTATCGCACACAGGTTAATGCCGAGCGATACGACTTCGACAACGAGCAGATGGAACCCTGCATCGTTCACGCCAAGCACAAGCACATCTTGCGTTCACGCCTCAAGCTCGAGTACAACATCCCCCACTGCAAGTTCACACCCAGTGTGGGCGCCGAGATTTACACCGACAAGTCGCTCGAGAAGACCAAGCTCACGCTGGGCGGCACCTACACCCTCAAGAAGCACCACAGCCTCGAGGTGGGTTACCACTACCAGCTCTACAACCACACAGTAAAGCACTACAGCACCGACACCCATCACATGTTGCTGGGCTACACCTATAAATTCTGAACACGATGCGCACATTTACATACATCATTGGCCTTATCGCCTCACTCACCCTCGTGTCGTGCCTGAGCGACGACAGCGACCTGCAGACTCTCATCGAGCAGAACCCCGGACGCATCATCCCGCCCGAGATAGCTTTTGACGAAAGCGACCTCGACGAGGGTCTCGAC
>JAGHTV010000013.1 GCA_018065165.1 Candidatus Sodaliphilus fimicaballi
CTCTCTAACAATGGTTACTTTGCTACAATCAGCAACAACAAGGTTGTGCTCAACAATGAGTCTAAGTTTGGTAACGATACCCTCATGGTTATCAATCCTCAACTGGGTGTAAACTACAGCCACGTTGTTAAGATTGCTCCCATCCCCTTCGAGGGTGCTGGTGTTGAGGACGATCCCTTCTTGCTCAAGACTAAGGCTGACATGATCAAGCTGTCAGAGATGACAACTGTTCACCATCAGCTCTTCCCCGACACTTACTTCAAGATTTGCAACGACATCGACCTTGAGCTCGATCCCGCTTATCTGGGTATCTGTACCGACGCCAATGACGCTCACAACTACTTTGCAGGTGTGCTCGACGGTGACGGTCACTACATCCACAAGATGAAGGTGAACAGCATCGTATGGCAAACCGAGCCCGCTCCTGGTGTTTGGGGTACTCTCAACACATCGGCATGTAAGTCTTACAAGGGTCTCGTAGGTCGTCTCGACGCTGCAGGTGTTGTTAAGAACGTGAATATCGCCGACGACTGTGACCTCTTGTTCTACGGTACTGCAGGTGCTGTGGTAGGTTACAACGGCGGTCTCGTTGAGAACTGCCGCAACTATAGCGACCTTACCGGTATCTCTTGCTGGATTGGTGGTGTTGTAGGTCAGAACCTCAAGGATGGTAAGATGAAGAACTGCTACAACGAGGGTCACGTAACTGGCGGTTATGGCCAGGTAGGTGGTATCGTTGGTAACACTGTAGGTCTTGTTGAAAACTGTATGAACGTTGGTCGCGTTGAGATTCGTCAGCTTGCTACCAACTATGCTAACCAGCTGCAATCTTGCGGTGGTATCGCTGGTACATCATCAAGCGGTGGTCACTTCGTTAACTGCGTTAACGCTGGTACAGTATCGGCTCAAATCAAGCGCGTAGGTGGTATCACTGGTTACTGGAGCCCCGTTTCAGCAACTTCTACCGCTTCTTATTATAAGAACGACATGATCAACTGTATCAACTACGGTACAGTATTCACAGCCGACGCAGCTACAATGGGTGCTATGGCTGGTGGTGAGTCACAGAGTACCTCTGAGGAAATCAGCGGCAACTACTGGGACAAGCAGCTCCTCGACATCGCTGCCGACTGTAACGCTGAGCACGCTGGCATGACTGGCGTTGAGACAAGCGTCCTCACTTCAGGCCAAGCTCTCGAGGGCTATGACACTGAGGTATGGAAGTTTGAGGCTGGCAAGTATCCCGTCCTCAAGCAGTATGCCGACATCGACATGGTTCAAAAGGCTGCTAGCGCTATCGTGGCAATGCCCGCTGGCGTAACTGCTAAGAACCTCAGTGCCGACGCTACTGTAGCTGGCGCTACTCCCGCTCTGGCTAAGGGTGACGCCTTCACTATCGAGGGCAACGTGGTTAAGGGTCTCGCAACTACTCAAAATGTAGTTAACGATACACTTACTATCACAAGCGGCAAGTTCGTTAAGATTATCCCCATCTCAGCTCTGCCCACTAATCCTCTCAAGGGTAGTGGTACTGCCGAGGATCCCTGGCAGCTCACTAACGCTCAAGAGTGGAACGCTCTTGCAGCATTCATGTCTAACACTGCCAACAATCTCGCAGGTGAGTATGTTAAGGTAATGAACAACATCGACTTCTCTAACGAGCAAGCAGGTATCACTCCTCTTGGTGCCGATGGCGTAACTCCATTTGCAGGTAACTTCAATGGTAACAACTGCACAATTGATGGTTACAACTATGTAACTAAGGTGGCTGGCGAAGGTGGTCTCTTCGGAACTATCGCTGCCGAAGCCGAGGTTTATGACCTCACTGCTGCTGGTAACATCGAGGGTGGCCTTGGCGGTGCTAAGGGTACAACTAAGCTCGGTTACGTAGGTGGTGTTGTAGGTAAGCTCTACGGTAAGCTCACTAACGTTAAGAACAATGGCAAGGTAACTGGTATCGCAACTTATGCTGCTGGTATCGCTGCTTATGCTTACCAAGGTTCTAAGTTTGACGCTTGCGTTAACAACGGCGAGGTTACTAACTCAGCTGCCGATGTTGCTGGTATCGCCGCTTATGTATATGAGACTGTTGAGTTCAACAACTGTGTGAACAACGGTACTCTCACATCGGCTACCGCTACTGGTTATGTAGGTGGTATCGCTGCTTATGCTCTGCCTTCTACTTACAACAACTGTGTTAACAACGGCGACATCAACGGTGGTACAAGTGCCGGTATCGTTGCTAACGTTGCCGGTAAGGCCAACTTCGGTCCTTACACATTTGACAAGTGTATCAACAACGGTAACATCACCGGTAACGCTACTCTGGGTGGTATCACAGCTATGCAGGGTGCAACCGCTGGTAACAACGTATGTAACTACATCGAGTGCGAGAACCATGGCGACATCTCTTGTAACGCTACTGCAGCTGTAAGCTCAAGCTCTACTGCTGGTATCGCTGCATTCTACAGCGCTGGTTCTACATTTGACGGCTGTCTCAACGACGGTAACATCACTAACACCAAGAGCGTTTACACCGCTGGTATCACAGGCTACTACAAGGGTACAGCAAATGCTACTTATCCTGTAGTTATCAAGAACTGCGTCAACAAGGGTGGTGTAGTTGCCGAGGGTCAGCAAATCGCTGGTATCATCGCTTATGTAAGCAACTATGTTGCTATTGACAGCTGCGTCAACTATGGCGACATCGAGCAGAGCACATGGGGTGCTGCAGGTATCTGCTACACATTCACTGGTGCTAACAGCTCACTCACTAACTGTATCAACTATGGTGACGTTACTGTAGGCACTTACCTGGCAGGTGGTATCGTTGGTAACAACGCTAACAATGCTTCAGTACTCAAGGGTTGTATCAACCTGGGTGACATCACTTCAAATGTAGCCGCGACTGCTACAACCAACAACTATGGCGTTGGTGGTATCGCAGGTCAGGCTTACACTACTGTAACCAACTGCTTCAACGCCGGTGGCGTTATGGGTCAGGTAGGCGTAGGTGGTATCGTTGGTCGTCCCAGCTACTACGCTTCACAAGCTCGCACACAACTCGTTAACTGCGTCAATGTAGGTGCAGTTATGGGTAAGGAAGGCTGTGCTGGTGCCCTCATCGGTACCGAGGCTGGCAACGAGGCTAAGTACTGGGGTGATAACAACAGTGCAACCAACTGCTATTACATCAACGACTTCTCTCATCTTCCCGGTGCTGACGAGGCAGGCATAGGCTGTGGTGACTACAACCCCGTGGGCACAGGTCTCTCTGTTGCTGCTATGGCTTCACTCGACATGAATGCAGGTCAAGGCAATGGCGACGCCAACATGGCTCCCGCCGAGGCTGCTTGGTACAAGGCTGACTATAGCTTCCCCGTTCCCGCTATCGGTAAGGATAACGGCATCGTAGGTGCTTACAGCGCTGCTGTAGTACTTGCTGAAGGTGACACATATGACAATGTAACAAGCTATCAGTTCAACGTGGGTACTCCCGCAGGTGTAACCTGGGAAGTATTTGACAACGAAGAGGAGCCCAGCAGCATCGTAGTTGTCACTGATAACGACGCTGTGGTTACCGAGGCTTGCGAAAACGTTGTTGTCCTGCTCGAGGTAACTGGTGCCGACGACACTTTCGAGATGGTAAACGTTTGGCCTCTCGTGCTCAATGTAACCGAGGTTCCCACAGGCATCGACGACAACACTGTAGGCAAGGTAGTAGCTCACGAGGCATACTACACAGTAAGCGGTGTTAAGGTTGACAAGCCCGCCGAGAACGACGGTCAGGTTTACATCATCGTACGCCAATACACTGACGGCTCAATCAAGGCCATCAAGGTGCGTAACTGATAGCGACTAACGGTTAGCCGCCCACGCGGCCAGCCATCCCCATAACAAATGGGCGACCTCCACCCCCGGAGGCCGCCCATTTTATTTTATACCAAACCAGCTTATATTTATCATTTGACACAATTTACAACCAAAATACATAAAAACACCTAATATT
>JAGHTV010000074.1 GCA_018065165.1 Candidatus Sodaliphilus fimicaballi
ATATTAGAAAACTTTAAGAAAAATAACATTTATTATCACAAATATTAGCGTTAATATCTTGCTTTTGGTCCAGTTCATAGATTAAATTTGCATCGACAACAATAAATGGTTTGTTGTACCTTCTAATTGAAAAGATTATTAACCTAAAACTAATTCTTATGGCAATTATAGCTATCGACCTTGGAGGAACCAAAGTGGCGAGCGCCATAATGGAAACAGATGGTACTATCAGATTCACCCATAAAAACTTATTGTCGGGTCGTCAGGGCCACGATGTGGGTAATCTGGTTGTTGAAAACATAAATCGTCAGCTCGAAAAAGCAAAGTATCACAAAATTCAGATTACTGCTATTGGAATATGCATTCCCGGTAGTGTCAATCCTGTGACTGGTCGCGTGTGGGCTCCAAATATTCCTCAGTGGCAAAATTATCCTCTTAAAGATGTCATCAAGAATTCCCTTGAAGACAGAAGCATAGATATATACATCGATAACGACCGTGCTTGCTATGTTTATGGCGAAATGTGGTTGGGTGCCGCTAAGAACTGTCGCAATGTGATATGCGTTGCCGTGGGTACAGGTATTGGTGCCGGTATCGTTGTCGATGGTCGTGCTCTACATGGTGCTGACGATATCATAGGTGCAACGGGGTGGATGGCTCTACAAGCTCCATATGACAATGCCTATGATGAAGTAGGTTGCTTTGAGTACTATGCGTCGGGAAGCGGTATTTGCAACCGTGCTAAAGACGCTGTTCGCGCTAATAAGGCCTATCGTGGCGAGTTGCGTCAAATGCCTATCTCTCGCATAACTACTCCTGCTGTTTTTACTGCATATGAAAATGGTGATCCCATTGCTCAAAAAATCATCGACAAAGCAATAGAGATGTGGGGTATGGCTTCGGCAAACTATGTAAGTCTCCTCAATCCTGAGATGATAGTGTGGGCAGGAGGTGTTTTTGGTCCGGCTAAGAAATTCATTGACCGCATTTATGACGAAGCTAAGAAATGGGCTCAACCTCTTAACATCAAAACTGTTAAGTTCTGTTCAACCCAGTTGCCCGATAATGCTGGTTTGCTTGGCGCTGGCTATCTTGCGATAAATAACGGAAAGGTTCAAATCTAAAATTATAATCACTATGACAAAACAACAAGTAATAAAGGCATTTGTTGCTGCATGCATGGGTATGGCCTTCTTTGGCATTACCATGATGGCTGTTGGGTCAGTGCTGCCATCGTTGAGTGATAAACTCTCGCTCACCGATGTTGATCGTGGTGTTCTTGCCAGCACGCTTACTGCTGGTATCTTTGTTGGCTCGGTTATCTTTGGTCCTGTGTGCGACCATTGGGGGCATCGTGGCATATTCCTTGCCAGTTGTGTAGGAGTATTGCTGGGCTTGTTTGGCCTGTCATTAGCTGGTTCATTAGGCATGATAATTCCGTGTTATCTTCTTATAGGAGTGGGCGGAGGTGTACTTAATGGTCAAACTAATACACTAGTTAGCGACTTGTATGATGACAATAGCCGTGGGTCTCGCCTCAGTTTGCTTGGTGCATTTTATGGAGTTGGCGCTATTGCCATTACTTGCCTTGTGTCGGTAACTAAAGGTAGGGTTCCCTTCGAAACCATGTTGCAATGCATTGGTGCTGTGGTATTGTTGTGTACAGTATTTTGTTTCACCGTCAAATTCCCTGAGCCAAAGCAGGCACAGAGTTTTCCCGTAAGTGATGCATTTAAGATGCTGGGTGAGCCAGTGCTCTTGATTATGAGCCTTGTACTCATGCTTGAAAGTACGGTTGAGAGCGTGACCAATAGCCTTTCTACTACATATTTCGAGAATATGGGTATTGCTGAGGTAGGTTTTCTCTTAACTATCATGAGCATAGCATTGATGGTAGCTCGTTTTGTGATGTCGGGCATCAGCAACAAGGTGTCTCAGCAGGCAATGCTATACTGTTTCTTGGGCATACTGCTGTGTGGCTACATAGTGATGTACTTTGCCACCACATTTACAGTGGCAGCCATCGCTCTCACTCTCGTAGGCGTGGGAACTGCTGCAACTTATCCCGTTGTGTTAGGGTTGCTTGGCGGCCGTTACAAGTCAATGTCGGGTACTGCATTTGGTATTGCAATAGCGATTGCCCTGGCCGGTAGCACTGTTTTCAATATGTTGGTGGGAAGCAGTCTGCTCGCTATGCTTCCTGTTGCTATGATTGTGGCAGTGGTAGTAATGATTTCACTGTTTACTATGGGTAACAAATTGTTGAATAGATAATAAATAACATAAACATTAACTAAAAAGAATTACTATTATGTACGCAAAAGATTGGTTAAACAATGCGCATGAGATCATGAACAAGATCGAAGCAAGTCAAATGGAAAATGTTCGTAAAGCAGCTACCCTCATGGCCGATTCTATCGAGGCTGGTCACTGGGTACACACTTGGGGCTGTGGTCACGCTACTATTCCTTGCGAGGAGATGTATCCCCGCATTGGTGGTATTGTAGGGTTCCACCCATTGTGCGAGCTTCCTCTCACATTCTTCACTCAGATTATCGGTCAGATGGGTATCCATCAGTTCTTGTATCTTGAGCGTCTTGAGGGTTACGGCCAGCAGGTAATGAAGAACTATGACTTCAGCGACAAAGACTGTCTGTGGATTTTCTCACACACAGGTATCAACTCAGTAAACATCGATATGGCCAACGAGGCTCACGCACGTGGCATGAAGGTTATCGTCTTCGGTTCAGCATCAGCTACAGGCGACAAGACCGGTCGTCACTCAAGCGGTAAGAACCTCTTCCAGGTTGCCGATGTTGTTGTTGACTCATGTGTTCCCTTGCAGGATGCTTCGGTAACTACCGAGAAGCAATTCGACAAGATTGGTCCGTTGTCAACACTCGGTTTTGTAACTCTCGTGTGGATGACTGTATGTACTGTTGTTGAGATCCTCGAAGAGCGCGGTGTGAAGATTTATATCAATCCTTCTCACAATGTTCCCGGTGATACTACAGCTAGCGAGCGTCTCAACGCTGCTATCGACGAGTACAAGCGCCGCCTCAAAAACCTTTGATTATAGCACATATTGAGAAACATACACACTCTATGACGGTGGCAGGTTGCGCCACGACACGGGCAACCTGGCCACCGTTTTTATTATATGTAACACCACTTAGCTAATAATCACCCTATGAAACATCTCATAAGAAAAACAGTTTGCATCACAATGTTAATGCTGCTTGCATTTACAGGCAATGCAGGACTGCCTGTTGCCACCGAGTCGCGTGTGTGCCTGGCCTATGTCACTAATCGCCTCAGGCAGATTCCTGACCCCATGCTGGTTACTCACATCAATTTCTCGTTTGCCGAGGTCTATGTCGAGGACAACGAGTACAAGGGATTCAAGCTGCAGGGCAATGACAATGTTGAGAATTTCAAAAAGGTGATCGAACTCAAGAAAATCAATCCTAATCTCAAGATTCTTGTTTCATTCTCCGATGGCGTTTCTAATAAGGATAACCACCGTGATGGCGGATTCAGTGCTATTGCAGCCAGCAAGAGCAATCGCAAGGCATTTGCCAAGGATTGCCTCAAGTTCATCAAGAAGTGGGGTATTGATGGCATAGACCTTGACTGGGAGATGCCTGGCATCTCATGGGGTAACGCTGCGTGCGATCCCATCAACGATGTTGACAATTACACTTTGCTCATGAAGCAATTGCGCAAGACCTTGGGTAAGAAGTATCTCCTTACTCTTGCCGGTTATGTCATGGACAAGCAGCACCAAGATAATGGTGAGGGATGGAAATTCTTTGACCTCAAGGCCATCAAGCCCTACATTAACTGGGTTAACATTATGACCTATGACCTCGACGATGGCTCAAAGGGGCGTCGCGGTTTTAACTCGGCCGTTAAGAGTTCCACTTCTTTCTGGGATGTGGAACGCACCATTGATGCTTACACTGCGGCTGGCTACGATGCGTCGCAAATGGTGATAGGCATTCCCTTCTATGTGCGTCACAGTTTTGAACACTCGCCCGATGCTGCAATCGTTTACCGTGAGCGTGGCAAGTATACCGAGGGCATGGGCTTCAAGTTCGACAATTGGGACGATGAGGCGATGGTGCCTTATGTGACCAAGGATGGCGTATTCTATGGCTCGTATGAGAATGAGCACAGCATTGCTATCAAGGGCGACCTTTATGTGGGAACCGGCAAGGTGCGTGGACTCATGTATTGGGAGGCCAGTCATGACGATTCTGATTATCAATTGTCGCGTGCTTGCTGGAATGCTGTAATGAAGAAATATTGAAAAATTTTTATTATCTTTGTCACATGAAGCGTTTGTTGATGATATTGTATGCTATTGTGCTTGTTGCTATGTCGGCTCGAGCCGGTGCAACCCCTGCTGTTGGCGATATTGACGCCGATGGGGTAGTGGACATTAGCGATGTGAATGCTGTTATCAATGTGATCCT
Organism: Candidatus Sodaliphilus fimicaballi; assembly: GCA_018065165.1. Taxonomy (GTDB): domain Bacteria; phylum Bacteroidota; class Bacteroidia; order Bacteroidales; family Muribaculaceae; genus Sodaliphilus; species Sodaliphilus fimicaballi. The sequence goes on from JAGHTV010000074.1 coordinate 4,479, forward strand.
TGGATATAATTCAGTAAGCGATTTCGCTGGCAATTGCGACATTAATAATGACAACACCATTGATATTGCCGATCTCAATCTCATAATCGACATCATCCTTGGTTATTACACCCCCGTGCCCGACAATCGCATTTGTCTGGCCTACGCCCCATATTATCGCTCTCAGCTCCCCAGGGCCGATATTGTAACTCACATCTGCTTCAATGCTGCCGAGGTATATGTTCGCAACAATGTATATCAGAGTTTCAAGCTCCAGGGCGATAACAACACTACTGCATTCAAGAAGGTTCTCGCACTGCGTGAACAAAACCCCGATATAAAGATACTGCTCTCCTTCACTCACACTGTGGTCAATAGCGACAATCGTCAGGATGGAGGGTTCAGCGCAATAGCTGCTAGCGACGGCAATCGACGCAAGTTTGCTCAGGATTGCCTCGCGTTTATGCAAAAGTGGAACATCGACGGCATTGACCTCGACTGGGAGATGCCTGGATTGTCGTGGAGCGGTGCTGCCTGCGATCCCATTAATGACACCGATAACTTCACACTTCTCGTTAAGCAGATGCGTGAGACCTTTGGCGACAACTACCTTATTACACTTGCTGGCTACATCAAGGACAAGCAGAGGCAGAGTTCAGGCACAGGTTGGCGTTACTTCGACCTAAAGGCCATCAAACCTTATATCGATTGGGTCAATATCATGACCTACGACCTCGACGATGCTTCAAGTGGTCATCGTGGTTTCAACTCGGCGGTAAAGAGTTCAACTTCTTACTGGGACATCGAGCGCACCATGGCTCAATACAGTGCCGCAGGATATGATGCCAGCCAGATGGTGCTGGGCATTCCTTTCTATGTGCGCCACAGTTTCGAGACATCGCCATCTGTCATTGATTATCGCGACTTCCACAAGTATCAGTCGTCGGTAGGCTATAACTTCAACAATTGGGACGATGAGGCCCAGTGCCCTTATGTAACGCTCGATGGAACATTCTACGGGTCTTATGACAATGTGAAGAGCATTACTGCCAAGGGCGAGCTGTATATAGGTACCGGCAAGGTGCGTGGATTTATGTACTGGGACGCCGGAGCCGACGACATCGACTACTCGCTGGCATCGGCGTGCTGGAAGGCTGTTATGAAAAACTATAAAAACACCAAATAATTTATGAAAAGACTATTTGTATCATCAATAATCGTCACGCTTGTGGCACTCAACTTGTGTGCTGGTGCGTGGATTCGTATCAATCAACTCGGTTATCTGCCCAAGTCAAGTAAGGTTGCCGTACTTATGAGCAACGACGAGGTTAGTGTGAAGCAATTTGAGATTGTGAATGCAACCACAGGCAAGGTTGTGTCT
>JAGHTV010000107.1 GCA_018065165.1 Candidatus Sodaliphilus fimicaballi
TCTAATAATAAACAACAGAAATCACTGATTAAAACTGATTATTTTTAGACAGAAGAACAGAATATTTTTATGGTAAAAGAAACAAAGGAACTGCGCGTGACTCAAATGTGGTCACGCGCAGCCTTATGTTCAATTATTTAGATCTTTTGTCCTTGTGTCTAAGGAGAAACTTAGGGGTGGGTTAGTACACTACGGTGCCGATGGGCTCGCCAGCGATGACCTTGCGCAGGTTGCCCACTACGTCCATGTTGAATACATGGATGGGCAGGTTGTTCTCCTTGCACATGATGGTAGCAGTCATGTCCATGACCTTGAGCTGACGCTCATATACCTCGTCGTAGCTGATGCGGTCAAACTTGGTTGCAGTGGGGTCCTTCTCGGGGTCGGCAGTGTAGATGCCATCTACGCGCGTTCCCTTGAGCATAACATCACACTCTGTCTCGATGCCACGCAGAGCCGAGCCGGTGTCGGTGGTGAAGAAGGGGTTGCCTGTACCGCACGACATGATGGCTACCTTGCCCTGGTTGAGAGCGTCGATCACACGCCACTTGCTGTACTGCTCGCCTATGGGCACCATGCTGATGGCTGTGAACACCTGTGAAGGCTGACCTACGGCGTCGAGGCCGCTCGACAGTGCCAGTGAGTTGATGACTGTTGCCAGCATACCCATTTGGTCGCCCTTGACGCGGTCAACGCCCTTGGCAGCGCCTGCCAGTCCGCGGAAGATGTTGCCGCCGCCTATTACGATGGCAACCTGCACACCTGCGTCAACGATTTCCTTGATTTGTGTAGCGTAGTCGGCTACGCGTTGGGGGTCAATACCATGGCCTTGTCCGGCCGCCAGCGACTCACCGCTGAGTTTGAGAAGTACTCTCTTGTAGATAGGTTTCATAGTTGTATGTATTGTTTGTTGTTTTCTAAACGCAAAGGTAGTTCTTTTTTACGAAAGACGCAAACGGAAAGTTTAACGCGAACGTAAACGCAAACGTTAACGCAAACGCGAACGCAAACGATAACGCAAACAGGGGTGTTATGGCCTCCTTGGCCTCCCGGATATTCTGGTCTTTCTGGAAAACCCGGATATGCCAGAGAATTCCGAGGACCAGCGGTGGGGTGAGGATGGCGTCTGTTAGCGTTAGCGTTAGCGTTTAGATTAACGTTTGGGTTAAAAAAAAGCAGGGCCCGATGTGGGTCCTGCCTGTGTATCTCGTTATGAGAGTTGTCGATTACTTGCCAGCGAGTGCGTTAGCACGTTCGAGGTACTTGTCTGCGTTGAACTGATAAACCTGGCAGTATGAAGGATAGTTGTCCTTGATGTCTTGGAAGATAGCAGCTTCCTCGGCATACTTCTTGAGCTCGTGGAGAACTGTAGCCTTCTTGATCATGAATGTGGGAGCGTAGAACTCGTTCTTGTCGGCGAGCTTGATAGCCATGTCAAATGCGCTAACAGCCTTGTCATACTGCTTCATGTTTACGTAGCAGTCGCCCAGAAGTGATTGTGAAGCGGGACCTACGAGGTTACCAGCGGGATCATACTTCTCGAGGTACTCAGCAGCCTCTTTGTTCTTGCCCTGCTGATACAGGATGATAGCTGCGTTAAAAGCAGCGCGCTCAGCTTCCTTGTTACTGAAAGCGTCGAAAGCCTTCTCATAGTCCTTGAGAGCGTTGATTGTGTCGCCCTGCAGGTTCTCGATGTCGGCCTTACCGATTTGCTCGAGGGCCTTAGCCTTGTTGGGGAAGTGGATACCGTACAGGTAACCTGCTACCAGCAATACTACAGCGAGGATAGCACCACATGCGTAGTAGATGTACTTCTTGTTCTCTTCAAGTTTCTGCGCAGCACCAGTCAGTGACTCGTTAACCTCTTCAAGAGTTGTGCGTGCGGGTTCTTCGATTTTCTTTGCCATTTTATATGTCTTGTTTTTTAATTTTTAGCGTATTTAAGGGTGTCTACTTTGGTAGTAAACACATTTTGACTTGCAAAGTTAATAGTATTTTACTGAAAAATAAAACAAAACACAATTTTTTTAATAAAAAAAAGCAAATAGGGAGGTTACGACATCAATTTAGATTTCCCATTGTTGGTGTTTTAGGCCCCCTACGGGGAGAGCGGTA
>JAGHTV010000341.1 GCA_018065165.1 Candidatus Sodaliphilus fimicaballi
GTATAAGGCTGGTGCCGACATGGTTTACCCCAATATGGCCGCTCTGCTCGCAGCACTCCCCGAGCTACTTGAGGTAAAAGGTTAAACGATAACTCGAAATATCGATAACTCGAATACCCCCTTAACCTATTAACCCTTTAACCCCTTATAGATGCAACAACTCATATTCACCAATGAAGTGGCCCTGGCGCTGACCCAGGTAATTAACGGCAAGCAGTACAACCGCGTGTTTGTTCTCGTTGACGAGAATACGGCCCGCGAGGTGTTGCCACTTGTCAAGTGTGAGGCAATAGCTGATGCTTGCACCATCACCATTCCTGCAGGTGATACCCACAAGACGCTCGACACCCTGTCGCATGTGTGGCAACAGCTGCAAGAGGGTGGGGCAACACGCCACTCATTGCTCATCAATCTGGGTGGTGGCGTAGTTACCGACCTGGGTGGTATGGCGGCTGCGACATTTAAGCGAGGTATCGACTTCGTTAACTGTCCCACAACGCTGCTTAGTGCAGTCGATGCGGCTGTGGGTGGCAAGACGGGCATCAACTTTGGCGGTTTCAAGAACGAACTGGGCGTGTTCCAGGAAGCTCAGGCGGTTGTTATCTCTACCAAATTCTTTGCAACGCTGCCCGCTGCAGAGTTGCGTTCGGGCTATGCCGAGATGCTCAAGCACGGAATGCTCGAGAGTCATGCCGAGTTCTCTCGCTTGCTCAACTTCAATGTTGCCGATGCAAGCCTCGACGAATTGCTCGCATTACTCGAGACATCGGTCAAGGTAAAGCAACGCATCGTTGAGCAGGATCCTCACGAGAAAGGACTGCGTCGGGCCCTCAATCTGGGCCACACCGTAGGGCACGCCTTTGAGAGCATGGCATTGCATCGTGGCAATCCCATCCCTCATGGTTATGCCGTAGCGTGGGGATTGGTGGCCGAGACTGTGTTATCACACATGAAACTAAAGTTCGCTAGCAGCGACCTGCAGGCACTGGCAGTGTTTGTCCGCGACAACTATGGTGCATTCCACATCACCTGCGACGACTATCCACTGCTGCTCGACTATATGCATCACGACAAGAAGAGCGTGAGCGGCGAGATTAACTGCTCGTTACTGCGTGCGTGTGGCGATGTAGAGACTGGCGTAACCGTCACCGACGACGACATGAGCGCCGCCCTCGACATCTACCGCGACCTCCTGGGCATATAAAGCCAACCCCCATTAATCGAATAATCGAGATATCGATAACTCGAAAAAGAAACCAATAAACCAATAAACTAAACAAATCCTATGAAACGAATACTGCTGCTATCGATCGTTGCTGTGTTTACTGCAATGGCATCGCTCGCTATTGACGAGGTTAAGGAACCTGACTGGGGACGCGCCGAGATTGCCGAGAGCTACATGGTGGGTCCAGGTATCCACTACCAGAAGATACTCTTCCGCGAGAAACCGCTTATCCTGTGGTTTGCCGAGGTTGACCTTAGCAATCCCTATAACAAGGTGGAGCAGGTGGAAAGCCGCAATAGTGTGCCCGACGTGGCGCGCTGGGACCTGCCTACGTTCTACAACGAGAATTCGCACGAAGGTCACCATGTGAAGCTGGCGTGGAATCACGACTTCTTCAGTTATGACGGCGGTATGAACATAGGCAACAATATCTCTAACGGCCAGATGACACGTACACCGTGGGGACGCTCAATGCTGGGTATCTCCAAGGACAAGAAGGCCGAGGTGTTTTATCCTGCGATGGACCTGCATCTCACTGCTGCCGATGGCACCATCGTTAACATTGACTACTTCAACAGCAGTGCCTGGGGCACCGAGGGCGACTGCGTGTATTTCAATACCTTCAACTCTCGCACCGTAGGCGACGACGGCCTCTACATCAGCGTTCAAGCTATGGATGAGTGGACAGTAAACGGCGACGACATACGCTGCAAGGTTCTGGAGGTATCTGAAAGTCCATTACAGACTTCGACCGCCAACGATGTGATACTGTTGCGCGGCAGCAAGCGCCATGCGTGGGACGGTCATGTACAGGCGGGTGATGTCATCACTGTGACTCAGCGCTTTACCAGCAATGCATGGGGACGTACTGCGCCAGCCTACATTCTTAACGGCTTCCACGGCTATCCTAGCATAGTGCACGACGGAAAGTTCCACGACGGCGAGTACAACGACTTTGAGAATGGTCGCGAGTATGAGAAATCATCAAGAGTAATGGCTGGAATCTCGCAAGACAAGACAAAGTTATATATCGTAACTACCGAGATGTCAACCGCTAGCCAGGCAGTAGACTGCGTGGAGCTGGCGAGCTGGATGGTGCTGCACGGTGCATGGGATGTTGTGAACTTTGACAGCGGCGGTTCGGCAACCATATGCATGGACGCCGAGATGCTCAACGTGCCCGGTCGCGGTGCAGTGCGTCCCGTCAGGGACGCCCTCATCGCAGTGTCGCTTGCTCCCACCGACAAGGATATGCATCACCTCGCCTTCAGCAAGGAGGAGATAGGTCCCACAGTCATCTCGCTCACTCCACTGCGAGTGATGGGTTACAACCAGTATGACGAAATCCTTGAAAAAGACCTAAAGGGATGCTCGTTCACCTGTGAGCCGGCCGAGCTGGGCTATGTCGACGACGAAGCAATGTTCCACTCGGGCGCAAAGGCTGTTGAAGGCAAGATTATCGCAACAAAAGACGGTCTCACTGCCGAGCTGCCCGTGAAACTGCAGGCTGCTGACACCATTTACTCGGTATATGACAAGTATCTCGTAGACGCTGTGCGCAAGCCGCTGGTTCAGATTTACGGCGAGTCGGTCGACGGCAAGTTTGCCCTTGATCCCACAGCATTTGCGTGGACTTCGACCGACAATGGCGTGGCAACAATCGAGAATGGCTGCATCGTGGGGCACAACAATGGAGTGGCTTCGCTCCACGGTGAGCATGCAGGCATTTCGCTCGACATTGAGGCAACAGTCGAAATTGCTCCCGAAGAAATTGTCATCGACGAGATGACTGACATCAGTCACTTTGACGTGGCCAAGTCTGGTGCTACAAACATCACGCTCAACAGCAATGCCGAACTGTGCTTCGACAAGACCTCGTCGCGCGCTCCTTACATCAAGCTCACAATGAACAAGCGACTCTACAGTCTGCCCGACTCGCTGGGCATCCAGTTGGACGACCCCGAGGGACTTGTTACCAATATGACCTTCATGATGCGCGACAACCAGGGCACAGCATTCAATGTGCAGGTTGATGCCAAGGATAGTCGTAACGGTGTGTTCATGACCCGCTTCCTGGAAGACAGCATTCCCTACGGTGTAGAGCGTTATCCGCTCAGCCTGTTAGCGATTAAGTTTGGTCTCAACACAATGAGTGGAACAGGAAAGGTTTTGCCACTGCGCAACTTCAAGGCCTATTATCCGTCAACAGGACAGTCGGGCATCAACGATGTTGCCGTTGCCACAGCTAGCCGCCTCACGGCTACCGTAGCCGACGGATGTATCTATGCATGCTATACAGCCGAGCACAACGAGCTCGCAAAGGTAGAGCTATGGTCAACAACAGGCATGCAGCTAGCTACCAAAGCAGTAATGCTCACGCAGGGCACCAACGAGCTGACACTCCCCGCCATAACAGCTGCTCCCGGCGTCTACATAGTCACCCTCACAACCGGCAACAAGCAAGAACACTGCAAAGTAATAGTGAGGTAAACGGCAGGTTATGCTGTTCTAGGCACATCCACCTCGTAGATAAAGAGTAAAATCACATGTCAGTAAGAATACAGCCGTTTTAGGTTCTCCTAAACGGCTATATTTATATAATAGATTTTGGTCAAGGAA
>JAGHTV010000470.1 GCA_018065165.1 Candidatus Sodaliphilus fimicaballi
GATATGATCCTTGGTCTGCAAGCCGCAACAGCTGTTGGCGACGTAAACGGTGACGGTAATGTTGACGTAGCCGACATGAACGCCATCATCGATATCGTTCTAGGACTGTAAGTTTTTTTAGAGCGCTTCGCTACGAAGCGAGCCGTTAAGCGAGCTCAATGGAGTGAGCAGCGGTGTAGGGACTGCACTGTGCTGTCCGCAACGCCTCAAGGCGTTATGGCCCGTGCCGCGACCTGCGAGCCTCCATTAAAACGGCAACCAGCGTTCCTTGAGCGTTCGCTCAAGTCAAAGCGGTTCTGTGCCCAGCGCTTTTCCGCTGGGATAAAGTACATAAGGCTGCGCGTGGCTATTTGGCCACGCGCAGTTTGTTTTGTTTCTTTAACTATAAAAATCTTTTGTTCTTCTGTCTAAAAGAAATAATCCGCGGTATCTGCGCGAGATAAAGATAATTTTAATTATTTTAATTTTTTTCAGTCTAATCAGAAAATCCGTAGTTTTATTTTAGACAGAAGAACAGAAGTACATAAGGCTGCGCGTGGCTATTTGGCCACGCGCAGTTGATTTTTGTGTGATAAACACCTTGCACTATTGCTAGTTTGATTTTTTTGTTGTATTTTTGCCTTGAAATATATACATAAACATAAACTCTAAAAACTTAATTACTTATGAAGAAATTTTTACTTCTCGTTACTTTGGCTATTACAGCTATGACAACAGCATGGGCTGCCACCGATGGCAAGACCTATGAAGAGGTTAATGGTCTCAAGTGCGTTAACTTGTGGATTATGGACCGTGTTCACACTCCCGCTGACTTCAACGCATCTCCACTGTCACAAGGTACTTATGCTCGTATGGCAACATTGAACGAAGGCGTTGTTTACGTGTCTCGTTCGGGCGCACAACTTGCTGTAACTGAAACTGGTGACTCAATTCTCCAGTGCGTTGTTTATCGCTTTGATGCTATCACAGGCGAGCGTCTTGCTGATCTCCCCCTTACATTCGAAGGCAAGCCTTACGGAACAAAAGAGGCTGCATCGCTGTCTGCTAACAACATCGGTACCGACCACTTTGGTCACATGTGGGTTGCTCCCTATGCTTCAGAGGCTAACACAATTCAAAAGGTTTACCAACTCAACACTGAGACAGGTGAACTTACACTGGCATGCGAACTCGAGAAGGGTGATGTAGTCGTTCGCGTTGACTATATCGACCTCGTGGGCGATATCACTCGTGAACAAGCTATGTGTACCATCATGGGTATGGGTTCACAGGCTGCTACAGTTTATCGCTGGCAAGCCGAGCAAGACGGCGACTTTGAAGGTGGCTTCGAGGGCGATACTTACATTGACTTCACAATGTTCTATCCCGAGACAGTTACTCAATGGGGTTATGCTCCCTATGTTAAGATTTGCCTGGGCGAGGACGAAGAGAGCCTCTACCGTGGTGACCTCTTCTGGCTCGACGGTTTCCAGACAGCTCCCGCTCTGTATGACTTCTCAGGCGAGCTCATCACTTCATTTGAGGAGGTTGTTGCTGATAGCCCCGAACTCGTTCCCGAGGCTGGTACTAACGGTGTGACTGAGTTCTCACTCGATGGCCGCAACTTCATTGCTTACTCTAAGGCTCAATACAGCGGCGACGGCCACGGCTGCCAAGCTTACATCTGCGAGTTGGGTGAAGGCATGATGCTCGAGGGTATGACTAAGTACTGGCAAATTCCCGCCGATTCACTTGGTAAGGTATCTGACTCTGGTACTCGTATCCACTGTCTTAATGCACAAAAGGGTGTTGACGCTCAAGGTAACGAGGAAATCACTCTGCTCACTTACAAGTGCTACAATGGTATTGGCGTTTACAAGATTGGTAAGAATGTTGTAGGTCCCACACCCGATCCAGGTGTTAAGGGCGACATCAACGGTGACGGCGTAGTTGACATTGCTGATGTTAATGCTTGCATCGACATGATTCTGGGTCTGCAAGCCGCAACCGCAGTTGGTGATGTAAATGGTGATGGCAATGTAGATGTTGCCGACATGAATGCAATCATCGACATCGTTCTAGGTTTATAATTATGATCTTATAATCAATGGCGTGCCTGAGTTAGTCGATTCAGGCACGCTTTGAGTTTTTTTGATATTTACCATTACCTAATAAACCCAATAATGAAAAAGATATTAACCTCAATAGCACTAGGTCTGATGGCTATTACAGCCTCGGCTAGCGCAACGTGGGATGTACTGGGTGTGACATACACTGTCGACACCATATTCCACAATCAGGTGGGACCGGGTACAACCCAAACATCGCTATGGTTCCACAACGATAACAATAAGCTGCGTGTGTTCTACACCACAATGGACATGACCAATCCATACCTGTCGCTGCGTGGCGTGTGTGCAACCGATAAGCTGGCAGGTAACGAGCGCATCTCGGCTATGGCACAGCGTAAGAGTGCTCCCGGACAGCGTTACTTCATAGGTGTGAATGCCGATTTCTTTGCAACCAGTGGTTCGACAGT
>JAGHTV010000134.1 GCA_018065165.1 Candidatus Sodaliphilus fimicaballi
ATCCTTAACTTGATTGACATACTTGACAGGTTCAACAATCATCAAGTGAACATCAAAAGGTTTAGCAGTAAGCCCCCTAAGACTCTTAATCACCGGAAATCCAAATGAAATGTTGGGCACGAAAACGCCATCCATTACATCCATGTGCAACCACTCGGCATTGCTGGAGTCAAGCATCTTGACGGCATCGGCCAAGTGAGCAAAGTCGGCAGAGAGAATTGACGGAGAAACTATCATAATACTTTACTATATTATTGTTGAGTTGTTTGTGTTGTATTCTTACTATTTTTCTTGACCTTGATAAAAATGTATATTGCAACAAGGACAATCAGTCCATAGCCAACGGCCTTGACATAAGCATTGTAGTGCTCAAGCTGGTCAAATAGGCTATTAGCGTCGGGGACAGCAAGATAGAGCAGGTATCCCATTCCGGCAAGAACCACATTCCACAAGGCAGCACCTATAAGTGTAAAAGTGGTGAATGTGACAATGTTCATGCGAGAGAGACCTGCAGGAATAGAGATGAGGTGTCGCACAGCGGGCAACAGACGGCCCATGAAGATTGAAATGGCACCCTTCTTCTGGAAATAAGACTCGGCATACTCAAGCTTCTTGCTATTGAGCATGAGCATGTGGCCAAACTTACTATCGGCAAAGCCGTACAGTATGGGACGACCAATGAGCATTGACAGGCCATAATTAATGAGAGCACCCAGTGTAGCACCAATAGTAGCCATGACCATCACCATCCAGATGTTGAGGTCACTACCCTCTTGCAGAGCAAAATAAGCAGCAGGAGGAACAACGACCTCGCTGGGCAAAGGAATTATAGAACTCTCAATGGCCATAAGTATTACAATCACGGTATAAGTCATGTGATCCTTGTACCACTCGTATAGGCCACGAGCACTAAACTCCATATCGGGCATATTGAAATAGCCCACCACGAGCAACGCGATGAGGGCTACAACTGCGATAGAAACGATATATTTGCTCTTCATTATCGACTTCAATTATAATTATATTGCAAAGGTACTACAAATTAATGAGACTGCGAAATGAGTAGCTGCTCGTTTAGCAACATTTCGCGATAATATTGAGCCTTTCGCTCGAGTGCAAGAGGATAGGCACGCGAGGTAGATGGCATGCGGTACAATGTGAACGAGTACTCTCCTACCGAAGCCTCGACCGAGTGGCCCATAGCGGGAGGTTCGACACCTGCTATGCCAGCAACTACACCTGTGGCCTTCTCGCCTGTGGTAACAACGGCCTTGACAGTGGGATATTGAGCAAGAAGAGACTGCAAATCAATTTGTTCAACAATCTCAAGAAACTTGTCGCTGGCATTATCCTTGAGCCTACGCACCTTCATAGCCGTATCCCACAAGGCAATGTGCTGCTCTTTGAGGAATTGCTCAATGCGAGCTTGGTCAAACTGCTTACCCTTGACCAACCAAAAGTGGTCGCTATCGCCATAGAACAAATAACCCATGATTTTCCAGAAATCATTGGATTTATTGGGATAGAAAAAGGGCATGGACCAACGCTCGGGCTTGGGAGGAAATGTACCAAGCATAAGTACACGAGCACCTTGATGAATGAAGGGTGGCCAGGGATGTTGCTCGATTTGGGGCTCAATATCTTTCATAAGTACAAAATTAGACATTTTTTCTCTCTTAATTGTAAATGTTTTCGGCAATATTTGCCAATAATACTGCTATTTTTATTAATTTTGCATTTGGTACTAACCGATAACAAATAACAATCACTAAACTATATGAAACTGAAAACATTATTACTCTCGGCTATTGCTGGTATGCTCGCAATAAGCTGTACTACAACCAAGGATGTGCCCTACATG
>JAGHTV010000544.1 GCA_018065165.1 Candidatus Sodaliphilus fimicaballi
GGACAACAGTATTGAGAAACTGGCAAGCTTCTTTAAGCGTGCAGCCAAGGAAAATGAATATACCGGACAAAACTTTGTCATCTACACCATCAAGGTAAACCAGATGCGTCAGGTGGTGGAAGAGATTGTGGGTCACGGCAAGAAGTTCAACATAGGCCTTGAGGCTGGCTCAAAGCCCGAGCTCCATGCTGTGCTCGCCATCAACATGGCCGACATCAGTGCAAACTCGCTCATCATATGCAACGGCTACAAGGACGAGGGTTATGTAGAACTCGCCCTGCTGGCTCAGAAGATGGGTCGCCGCATCTACCTCGTGGTTGAGAAACTCAACGAGCTGGTGCTCATCAACACCATTGCCAAGCGCCTAGGCATCAAGCCCAACATTGGTATCCGCATCAAGCTGTCGAGCAGCGGCAGCGGCAAGTGGGAAGAGAGTGGCGGTGATCGCAGCAAGTTTGGTCTTAACACCAGCGAGCTGTTTACTGCACTCGACTACCTAAAAACAAATAATATGACTGACTGCCTAAAGCTCATCCACTTCCACATAGGCAGCCAGATTACCAAGATACGCCGCATCAAGAATGCCCTGCGCGAGGCTTCACAGTTCTATGTGCAACTGGCCAAGCTGGGCTATAGCATCGACTTCATCGACATAGGCGGTGGACTAGGCGTAGACTATGACGGCACACGCAATAGTGCTAGTGGTTACTCAATGAACTACTCTATTCAGGAGTATGTCAACGATGCCGTTTACACCTTTGTAGACGCGTGCAACAAGAATGGCATGCCTCACCCCAACATCATTAACGAGAGCGGTCGTTCGCTCACCGCACATCACAGTGTGCTAGTGATGAATGTGCTCGAGACAGCCGGACTCCCACAATGGGACGAGGACAAGGATGTAGTCACCCCCGATGACGACGAACTGGTGCGTGACCTGTATGAGATTTGGGACAAGATTAATAAGGCTCGTTTGCTCGAGGACTGGCACGATGCTCTCCAGATACGCGACGAGGCACTCGACCGCTTCTCGCTGGGCCTCATCGACTTGCGCACTCGTGCTATGGTCGAGAAACTCTTCTGGAGCGTGGCTCGCGACGTAAACAGCATTGTCAACGACATGAAGCATGCCCCCGAGGAGCTCAATGCCGTAGCTAAGATGTTGCCCGAGAAGTACTTCTGCAATTTCTCACTATTCCAGTCACTGCCCGACTCTTGGGCTATCGACCAGGTATTCCCCGTGGTGCCACTGCAACGCCTCAACGAGCAACCCAACCACCGTGCAACCGTGCAGGACATCACCTGCGACAGCGATGGCAAGATTGCCAACTTCATCTCGCCGCAGGGTGTAACTCACAGTCTGCCCGTGCATGCCCTCAAGGAAGGCGACCCCTACTATCTGGGAGTGTTCCTTGTAGGTGCTTATCAGGAGATTCTGGGCGATATGCACAACCTCTTTGGCGATACCAACGCTGTACACATCGATGTTTACAAAGACCACTACGAGATCAACCAGGTAATTGACGGTGAGACCGTTGCCGAGGTGCTCGACTATGTACAGTTCAGCCCCAAGCAGCTCGTTCGCAATGTAGAGATGTGGGTAACAGAGTCAATCCGCTTAGGCAAGATCACCAGCGAAGAGGGTAACGAGTTCGTACGTAACTACCGCTCAGGCCTCTACGGGTATACCTACCTCGAGCACAACAAATAACCCACCCTCACACAGATCCCACTGATCTCACTGATTAATATGGATTTAAACGAGTTGACATATAAAATTCGCGGATGCGTTTTTGAAGTCTACAACAGACTGGGACCAGGACTACTTGAGTCTGTGTACGAGAAGGCTTTAATGTATGAACTCGCATACAATGGAATAAAAGCTAAAAATCAATGTAGCGTTCCTTTAGTGTATCGTGGTCAAAATTTAGGCGAAAACCTAAGAATTGATATTCTTGTAGAAGATTCTGTCATTCTTGAGTTAAAATCGGTCGAGGCAGTTCTACCCGTTCACCACAAGCAACTATTGTCATATCTCAAACTCACTGGGAAAAAAGTAGGACTACTCATTAACTTCAATGAAAGCGACATGGCTAAAGGAATCTATCGATTAATAAATTAATCCGAGAGATTATAAAATTAAAATAAAAATCTGTGAGATCCGCGAGATCTGTGTGAAGAAGATGAGGTATTTCATAAAGTTGGCATATAATGGTGCTGAGTTTCATGGGTGGCAGGTGCAGCCCAGTGATGTCTCGGTGCAGGAGACGCTTGAGAAGGCACTCTCCAGGGTGTTGCGTGTTCCCATCGCTATCGTGGGAGCGGGTCGCACCGATGCTGGCGTCAACGCCGCCGTGATGTATGCCCACTTTGATGTAGAGCAGCCCATAAGCGACTGCAACAAACTGGTACACAGCCTTAACGGCATCTTATGCAAGGACATAGCCATTGACAGCATATTTCCCGTACACAACGATGCCCACGCCCGCTTTGGTGCCACATCGCGTACCTACAAATACTTCGTTCACACCACCAAGTCGCCATTCTTGTACCCGCTTAGCTGGTACTGCCGCTGGGAGCTGGATTACGACTTGATGAACCAGGCTGCCGAGCGCATGATGCAGTACACCGACTTCACCTCCTTCAGCAAGCTGCACACCGATGTGAAGACCAACAACTGCCGCATCACCCACGCACGATGGGAACGCGAGGGCGATCAGTGGGTGTTTACCGTGACGGCCGACCGATTCTTGCGCAACATGGTGCGAGCCATCGTGGGCACGGTGGTCGAAGTGGGCAACCACAAGATTACCGTAGAGGAATTCTGCCAGATAATCGAGAAGAAAGACCGCTGCAAGGCAGGCATGTCGATGCCCGGCAATGCACTCTTCCTGTGGGATGTCACTTATCCCTATATCTAATAGGTGTAACAGCAACCACATTAAACCTAAGGCAACAATTATAGTCAAACATACAAAACATCTATATCGAATGAAGAAAATCTTTGCAATAATCACTCTGGGATTGACGCTGGCAATGAGCGCCAACGCTCAGGTCGTGGACAAGAACCTCATAGGCAGCAAGGCCGATGAGGCATGCCACTACAACGAGAACAGCAAGACAGCCAAGGGCAGCACATTCATCGTCATCAGCAAGAAGGACACCCGCTTGTATGTGTATGGTCGCGTTAATGGCGACACCATACTGCTGGCCAAGTATCCCGCTTGCATGAGCAAGAACAAGGGACAAAAACAACGCGTGGGCGACATGAAGACTCCCTCAAGTCCTGCAGGCAAACCTTTCAGCATCACCCAGATACAAGACGCCTCTACATGGAAGCACGACTTCAAGGATGGTCGCGGTTCAATCAAGTCTTATGGCAACTGGTTCATGCGTCTCAAGACTCCCGGTCACAACGGCATAGGCATTCACGGCAGCACCAACAACGAGGGTAGCGTTCCTGGCCGTGCCAGCGAGGGTTGCATACGCCTGCGCGACAAGGACATCATCGACCTCAAGCAGCGTTATGCCTATGTGGGCATGCCCGTTATCATCCTAGACGAGGAAACCAGTACCCTACCCTTTGAGGAGAAGGCACACAAAAAAGCAACCAAGTAACATCGCAGTTGCTTGACACAACAAGAGACAAATAACTAAACTAAATAATTACATAACTATGAAAAGAATTCTTTCACTTCTCGCTGTGGCCCTCATAGGCATTACAGCAATGGCAACTACATTTGTAGTAGTTGACGGTGTTCATGTGCGTCTGCGCTTCGCTCCCTCGACCAAGGGCGAAATCGCAATAGGCGAAGATGGCAAACCCTACTATCCCGAAAAAGGGCAAAAGTTTGAATATCTTGGAACCGAAGGTAACTTCTACAAGATCAGTTACATGGAGAGCGTTGCCTATATCTCTCGCGACTTCTGCCACCTCAAGGAAGAAGGCGTTAAGAAGACTGCAGCAAAGCCCGCAGTAGCACAAAAGACTCAAATGGTAATTGTTGACGGTGTGAATGTACGCCTGCGTCGTGCTCCCTCAACCAAGGGCGAAATTGCTCTGAACGAAGAAGGCCAAACAATGTACCCCAAGAAGGGCTCATCATTCAAGTACCTGGGCACATACGGCAGCTTCTACAAGATCGACTACTTTGGCGAGGAACTATACATCTCTCGTGACTACAGCCACCTCAAGACTTATTAAGCCTCATCAGGCAACAATGATACAGGGTCGTGCAATTAATTGCACGACCCTTTTTTTTATTAATATTTGACCACAGATTATAACGGTTCGGCTGAAAAAAGGTGGGGATAGTTGGTATGAAAAAAACAAGGATAAACCCCTTGAAGATGATGGGGTGCTATGGCCCCTGATGCTATGAACGCATGATTTTCCTTTTGAGCAAGCTCTAGATAAAATCATTCGTTCATGGGTTTATTGCCTTGTGAATGTGCAGGTGAGGCAACTCACTGATGTTGGTGAAGAATGTTTGATGATGTGAGCTTTGCTCATAATCTCAAACAGGCAACACCGGCATCAAACCCGAGGTACGAGGGATGCACATACAC
>JAGHTV010000333.1 GCA_018065165.1 Candidatus Sodaliphilus fimicaballi
ACACAAAGCCAATGTTGCGGTTGCGAAAACGCGCCAGCTCGCGGTCCTTGAGTCGAGACACATCAACGCCATCATAGAGCACGCCACCGCCATTGGGAGCATCGAGAGTGCCCATGATTTGCAGCAAGGTAGTCTTGCCTGCACCACTAGGGCCAACGATAGAAACCACCTCGCCGTCACCTATGGTGACGCTCACGCCACGCAGCACCTCAAGGTCGCCATAACGCTTCACTATGTCTTTTGCCTCAATCATACTGCAAAGTTACGGTTTTTTAACGCAAACGCAAACGCAAACACAAACTTTTTTCCACCCACACAGGCACAGAGGCCACAAGTTGTTATGAAACCGCCCATTATCAAGTATTTCACTCAGTCAAACAAACCACAGATTACCCAGATTTATCAGATTTTTGTAACTTTGCAGAGAAAAACAGTATTATTCATGGCCGATCGACTCACACCACAGCAACGCCACAACACAATGGCTGCCATCAAGGGCAAGGACACCAAGCCCGAGATGATAGTGCGTCGTTACCTGTGGAATCACGGCTACCGTTACCGCCTCAACCATCGCCGCCTGCCCGGCAAGCCCGATGTGGTACTCACCAAGTATCGCACATGCGTCTTCGTCAACGGATGCTTCTGGCACGGTCATGAAGGATGCAAATTCTACAGCATACCGCGTAGCAATCCCGAGTACTGGAAGGCTAAGTTTGCACGCAACCGCGAGCGTGACCTCGAAGTCATGCACCGCCTCGCCGCCATGGGCTGGCACACCATCACCATATGGGAATGCGAGTTGAAACCCGACCGCCGCGAGCAGACACTCGCCTCGCTCGTCTACACCCTCAACTACATCTACCTGCAAGACCGTCGCCCCCACAACACCGAGCCCCAGCCAGAGATACCACAAGTGCAACCCACGACACAGCAAGAAACACAGCCCACGATACAGCAAGAAACACAACCCACGACACGCAAATACATCGACATCCCCGACGCCCTACCCCTCGCCGCCGAGGACACAACCCCATACAAAAAATAAACGAGGACCTCAGCCCCCGTTTGTTATCTTTATTTCCTAAACCTAATTTGAAGATTTGTGTAATATGGTTTCTATCAAATTATATAGTGCCGTTTTCTCATAATCTGTTAACTCATGCCAATAATATTTTTTATAAACATCATCTCCCTCATTCCTCTCATGAACATTGTTTGATTCTACTATCAGATTATTGTTCTCATCAACCCAACAATATCTGAGTTCATTATATCCAATGCCATGTGGGTAATTATAAGATAATTCACAGATATCAATTTCTTGTTTATCCACTAAGCAATCTATAACATACTTCTCCATTACGGAGTCTTTAGATGTGTCTTGATTCATTCTAAATCATGTTTTTAAATTTGCAGAAGTGTTTTTCTATAAATTCGATATTTGGTTTGAACTTTTTCGGTAGGGTTATCTGGGATCCGTTGAAAGGATTAAACATTGCATAAGTATTATCCTTGTTTATTCCTTTTATGTCATCATATAATCTATCCGATACCACAACTCGCAAATCAGGACTGATACCGATGTAAAACTTGTCATATGCCCTGTGAAATAAAACATTCATAGCAAGCCCATTGCATGGGTTTATTCTATTGTTTGCATCTTCTTTCCAATCTACTATGTGACATGCTTCCACTAATTCTGGACGAGCAATTCCCGTAATACAACAAGTATTATTATAAGCAGACAGAACCATATTTCTAAATAAATTTTGATTTGTTCTTTGCCTTATAATAGTTTCGCGTTCTTCACCTATTGGGATATTTTGTATATTACATAGAGGGTCAATAGTCCTACTTTGAAATCTGTCTATAAGTTTCAATGCATCGACTTCTAATTCCTGCCATCTTCCATTATATTCATTCCATATCTCTTCATCTAGGTGGCTTGTATGTCCTAATCCAACCGCTTCTAGATTTGTGTCAAATTTACCAAAGTTTCCTATTTTTGCTTTGAGAGAATTCGCATTAGGCCTCCCAATGATTTTTGCCATTTCAACAATCTGAGGATTTGTACCGCTAACTTTGTTAAATGGAATTAGGCAATACATATAAAGGGCGATGATTTCTTGTTCTCTAGTCCATTCCATAACAAGTGATTTTTAAAGTTTTTTGTTGTACTTATGTTTACAACTTTAAGCTATCAATATTCAAATGTCACGCCAAACCTTTTTGATATGGCAACATAACCAAGGATATAGCGTCGCACTTACATATCACATTAGGCAAACTTACTATA
Source organism: Candidatus Sodaliphilus fimicaballi (assembly GCA_018065165.1). Taxonomy (GTDB): domain Bacteria; phylum Bacteroidota; class Bacteroidia; order Bacteroidales; family Muribaculaceae; genus Sodaliphilus; species Sodaliphilus fimicaballi. Next base: position 2,297 of record JAGHTV010000333.1, read on the forward strand.
ATTTTTTAAATGAAGTGTATTCTAATATTTTTTTATAATGATATTGCATAATAATTCGCTGGCAAAATTAGGACACAGGTGCGCGATAT
>JAGHTV010000431.1 GCA_018065165.1 Candidatus Sodaliphilus fimicaballi
CAACAATGCGTCAATTTTGGGCTCTCTTCCGCGGAATCGCTTATACAGTTCCATAGGGTGTTCTGTGCCTCCTCGTGACAGGATGTTGTCGAGAAGTGACCTTGATGTCTCGGCGTTAAATATTCCATCTTCCTTGAACTTGGCAAATGCATCGGCATCAAGCACTTCGGCCCACTTGTAACCGTAATATCCTGCGGCATAACCACCTGCAAAGATGTGTGAGAATTGTGGTGATATCAAGCAACCATCAATGGGGTCAAATACCTTGACAGCTTCGGTAGCATCATGCTCAAATGTTGACGTATCGCCGCTAAATGGAGTCTCAAGTGAGTACCATGCCATATCGAGGAACCCAAATCCCAGTTGACGCATACAAGCATAACCAGCACCATACTGTGACGATGCCAGCAACTTGTCGATAAGTTCTTGAGGAATGCTTTCTCCTGTCTCGTAGTGCTTGGCAAAGCTGTCGAGGAACTCGCGTTCAAACAAAAAGTTCTCGTTGAATTGCGAAGGCATTTCTACGAAATCACGATAAACATTTGTTCCCGATGTGCTCTCATACTTGCATCGAGACAACAAGCTGTGCAAGCCGTGGCCAAACTCGTGCAGGAATGTTTGCACTTCGCGGAAGGTAAGCAGTGATGGCTTTGTCTCGGTTGGACGAGTGAAGTTCATCGTAAGTGTGACAATGGGGCGAATATCAATGCCTTGAGCGTCTACATATTGCTCCCTGAAGTTTGTCATCCATGCACCACCTTGCTTTGTACTGCGAGGGAAGAAGTCAGTATAAAGGAAGCCAACGCTTTGTCCTTCATTATCTGTTACATCATATACCTTAACTTCTTCGTCAAATATAGGAGCCTCGTTATTAGCAGTAAAGTGAATGCCATAAAGGCGTGTAGCAAGCCCCAATACACCGTTTATCACATTGTTCAGTTCAAAGTATGGGCGCAGTTGCTCGTCGTTATAGTCAAATGTTGCTTCACGCTCTTTGTTTGAGTAGTAGGCATAATCCCATGGCATTATGTCCATTTCTTTACCTTCAACCTTTGAAGCGAATGCCTTAAGTCGTTCCAACTCGGCCTGCTCCGTTGGGCGATATGCTTCTTTCAAGCGTGTAAGCATATCGATGACATTTTGGGGAGTTTGTGCCATTGATTTAACAAGACGATAATCGGCAAACGACTTGTATCCCATTAGGTTGGCTAGTGTAAGGCGGGTGTTTGCAATTTCCTTTACTATCTCAACATTACTAAGTTCGCCATCCACGCATCGGCTGTTGTAGGCGTGATGCAGTGTCTTGCGCAAGTCACGACGTGACGAGTATTTCATAAACGCCATGTAGCTGGGAGCATGGAGAGTGAACAGGTACTGCTTTTCGCTACCATTTTCTTTTGCTGCCAGTTCGGCTGCTTCAAGAGCGCTTTCGGGAAGACCTTCTACATCGTCCTGCGTAAGCCACATTTTATAGGCATTGGTGGCTTTGAGCAGGTTCTGTTCAAATTTTAGTGACAACTCTGTTAGTTTCTTTGATACCTCGCGATACTTTTCGCGGTCGTTGCCCTCAAGTGCAGCACCAGCGCGAGTGAATGAGTCGTATGTGATTTGCAACAATCGGGCGTCTTCAGTGTCAAGTGTAGTATTATCGCACGATTCTTTCACGGTTTTTACTCGTTGCCATAGACTCTGGTTGAGCGTTATGTTGTTTGAGTGCTCAGCTAATACAGGACTCATACGATTGGCAACTTCCATCATTTTGTCGTCGACACAGGCCGAGAGCATGGGATAGAATACGCTTAAAACTCGCGACAGGGTTTTCCCCGAGCGTTCAAGGGCAAGAATGGTGTTATCAAATGTTGGTGTTTCGGGGTTGTTGCATATAGCATTTATCTCTTCGATTTGCTCCTTTATGCCTTGCATGATTGCAGGCTCATAT
>JAGHTV010000102.1 GCA_018065165.1 Candidatus Sodaliphilus fimicaballi
ACCACCCACAATCACCAGCAACACATTCCTTAACTGCAAGAAAACCAAGCTTGTGTGCCCCTGGGGTAGATCAACTGCATACAAAAACGCCGACTACTGGAAGACATGGAGCTCGTTCTACGTAGGAGCCTACGACCTGAGCGACAAGAACTTTACCTCATCGGCTGGTAAATTGCTTAGCACCTACAGCCGCTACACAGTAGTCAGCACCGAGCCCCAGGATATCAACGGCACCGTCTATAGCGGTCGTGCCCATCTGGTTATAAACAATAGTGCCACCACTACCAGCACCCTTAATGTGCCCGAGTACGTCACATCTAACGATGGCCGCAAGTTTGCCGTTACCTGCTTTGACGATATGGGTAATGCGCAACCTTATGATTTCACGGTGAACCTTGGCGTTAACGTCGACACCATAAGCGCCCAGGCATTCAAGAACCAAACCCACCTCACACAGGTGGGCCTCAACCCCAACATCAAGGTGATTGACACCGAGGCATTCTTAGGTTGCACAAGTCTCGCCAGCGATTTCCTCTTGCCCTACGGAACAAAATATCTGGGACAACGAGTATTTGCCAACACCGCCGTCAAGAAGATACTCATCCCGTCGACGTGCAACATGGGATTTTATATGCTTGACAACTGTTCTAAACTCGAAGAGTTGTATATGAATTACATTTACGCAGCAGGTCAGCACATGAACAAATACAGCTTTACCAACGTTCCCACGTCGTGCAAACTGTATGTCCCCACAGGCTATGTCAAGCAATTTAAGGAAGGCTGGTCCCACTTCACCAGCGTCCAGGCAGGAGCCTACGACTTCACCTTCAACAACGCTGCAATGAATAGCACCGCCTACCACATAACGGTAATAAGAGACAATCGCACCACAGTCGACGGCGTTACCTACGACGGCACGGCACGATATGTCTATCACCCTGCCAACAAGGCCATCGCCGGCTCAACATGGGTGCCTTCGGCCTACGAGTCTTTCAATGGCAAGCGCTACCTCATGACCGAGATAGGCGACAGTTGCCTTGTGGGAGCATCACAGGTCACTAAAGTCGACCTTACACGCATGCCCGGCCTCACCACCTTAGGGCACAACGCGCTGCAAGGCACTGGCCTCCCCAATGTCAACATTCCCAAGACAGTTACTAAAATAGGCGACCAGGCATTCTATAACTGCACAAAGCTCACCGACCTCACATTCTTGCACACAGGCTATATTCCCACACTGGGCTATAAAATATGGGGCAATAACGCATCATCGTTTACTGCCTATGCACGATGGAAAGACCTCAGGATGCTGTTTGAAGCAACATCATCATGGACAGACAAGAGCAACATCAACGGATACATCAATACCACAACACCTTATGAGGACATTGCAGTGTTCCACCCCGTTGACTGGGATGCCAGTGGTCTGGAAGCATATATCGTGACTGGCTACAACGATACTCGTCGCGAGATATATACCAGTAGCGTGAGCAAGACTGCGGGTGCCGAGGGTGTAATTGTAGGCGGCCTCGAGGCTAACACAATTACAAAGCTCAAGCGACCTGCAACATCGGTTGCTACCAACAGCAACAATCTGCTCATAGGTCACCTCGATGATAAGTTAGACCTGTACAGCATAGGCTATTTCTTCTACAGCGTCGATAAAACATTCAACCAGCCATTCATGCAAGGAAGCAATTATGCCTACTATGGTGATGCATGGCTCGATTGCCTGCCCAAGCACACCTTGGCACAAGGCAACACATGGAAGGTGATATTACCCAGCAGTGGCCTCAAGGGCGACGTGAACAAGGACGGAACAGTAGACATTGCCGATGTGAACCTGTGTATCGATGTCATCCTGGGTCTCGCGACCAAGTCACAGTGGCCTGCAGCCGATGTCAACGGCGACGGCACAGTCGATGTGGCCGACATGAACGCCATTATCGACATCGTCCTGGGATTGTAAATAAGGGGTTAATGGGTTAAAAGGTTAACTGGTTAAAAGGTTAATGGGTTAACTGGTTAAAAGGTTAACTGGTTTATAGGTTATCCCGGAACCTCCGGAAATTCCAGAATATCAGGAACATCTAAAAAAAGAAAAAATTTAAAATAAATTACGATATGAAAAAACTTATTTTCAGCCTTTTCATGGCATTAATTGCTGTCCAAGCATGGGCAGTGGCATCGGTGGGCACTACGTTTACCGATGGTGATCTAACTTTTCGTGTGATGAGCACCGGAGGCGCCGACGAGTACCCCATCGTGTCTTGCCTTGGCTTCAACTCGGCAGGCGCAGCAAAGACCTCGGTAACGCTCTCCATCCCCGCTTATGCAACTTTTAACAACGAGACCTATGCGGTAACGAGCATTGGCGCTATGGCCTTCAAGGGCGAGACCAATATCACC
>JAGHTV010000050.1 GCA_018065165.1 Candidatus Sodaliphilus fimicaballi
AATTGTGCCGTGGTGTCAACTTCATATGTGCCCGTCACATTCCAGTTTGACAACAACGGTACCGTTATCCCCGGTGCCTATGCCGAGGTTTACCTCATCACTGGCATTCGCGAGGGTGTCATTAGTGTGCCCACAACGGCCCTCACCGAGGAGCAAGGCGTGTACTATGTATATTGCAAGGTTGATGATCACGCCTATCGCAAGCAAGAGGTGACGCTGGGTGCTACCGATGGCGAGAACACCGAGATTCTTACAGGTCTCAATGGTGGCGAGAGCGTTGTCATCAAGGGTGCTATCAACGTCAAACTTGCTGGTGCAAGCAACGCAATTCCTGCACACACTCACAACCATTAATCTTTGCTTGCAATGCTTAATAAGATTATACAATTCTCACTTAATAACCGCCTGCTCATGTTGCTGGCAGCAGTGCTGCTCACTGTGGGTGGTCTGTACATGACTCGCACTACCGAGGTCGATGTGTTCCCCGACCTTAATGCCCCCACCGTTGTGGTGATGACCGAGGCCGGTGGCATGGCAGCCGAGGAGGTTGAACAGCTGGTAACATTCCCCATCGAGACTGCGGTTAACGGTTCGACAGGTGTACGCCGCGTGCGTTCGTCATCTACAATGGGCTTCAGCGTAGTGTGGGTAGAGTTTGAATGGGACACCGACATCTACCTTGCTCGCCAAATCGTGAGCGAGAAACTGGCTGCCATAGGCGAGAGCCTGCCCGATGGCGTTAACCAGCCCACCATAGGTCCGCAATCGTCTATCCTGGGCGAATTGCTCATCGTGGGTCTCACTGCCGACTCTACATCGATGCTCGACCTGCGCACGCTGGCCGACTGGACCATTCGCCCCCGTCTGCTTTCTACTGGCGGCGTGGCACAGGTGGCTGTGCTGGGTGGCGACATCAAGGAGTTCCAAGTGCTCTTTGACCCTGGCAAGATGAAGCACTACGGCGTCACACTGCAGGAGTTGCTTGCCGTGACTCGTGGCATGAACCAGAATATCAATGGTGGTGTCATCTACCAGTATGGCAACGAGTACATCGTGCGTGGCGTGGTTTCTACCAGCGATGTTGATAAGATTTCACGCTCAGTTGTTAAGATGAAGGACGGTTCGCCCATCACCTTGGCCGACGTTGCCGAGGTGCGCATCGGTGCTCAAGAACCCCGACTGGGTGTAGCGTCGGAGAAGGGCAAGCCTGCTGTGCTGCTCACTGTAACCAAGCAACCCAACACGGGTACCGTAGAGCTCACCGAGAGGCTTGAGGCTTCGCTAGCCGACCTGCAGAAGAACCTGCCGCACGACGTGCATGTCTCTACCGATGTGTTCCGCCAGTCGCGTTTCATCGACAGCAGTATCAACAATGTGAGCACCTCGTTGCTCGAGGGTGCCATCATGGTTATCATAGTTCTTGCCATCTTCCTGGCCAATGCCCGCACAACAATCATCTCGCTGGTGACTATACCGCTCAGTTTGCTTGTGTCGCTCATCGTGCTCAACCTTATGGGCTTGAGCATCAATACTATGAGTCTTGGCGGTATGGCAATTGCTATTGGTTCGCTTGTTGATGATGCCATCGTCGATGTGGAGAATGTGTGGCGACGGTTGCGCGAAAACCGAGCTCTACCCAAGGAGGAGCAGTTGCCCCTGCTTAAGGTTGTGTTTGAGGCTTCGCGTGAGGTGCGTATGCCCATTCTCAACTCAACGCTCATCATCGTGGTGAGCTTCACTCCGCTGTTCTTCCTCAGTGGTATGGAAGGCCGTATGCTCATTCCGCTGGGCATCGCCTTTATTGTGGCACTGTTTGCATCGACCATCGTAGCCCTCACGCTCACTCCGGTGCTGTGCAGTTATCTGTTGGCTAAAACGCAAACTAAAGAGCAAACCGATGCTCGTGTGGTAGTGTGGCTCAAGCAACACTACAGCAAGGCCCTGAACTGGGTGCTGGGTCACAAGCGTCCTGTGCTAGGTGGTACGCTTGGACTGTTTGCTTTGGCATTGGTTGTGTTTGCATTCTTGGGACACAGCTTCTTGCCTCCTTTCAACGAGGGCTCGTTTACTATAAATGTTAGTTCGCTCCCCGGCATTTCGCTCGAGGAGAGTGATAAGATAGGCCGCAAGGCCGAGGAGTTGCTCCTCTCTGTCCCCGAGATTAAGACCGTGGCCCGCAAGACTGGCCGTGCCGAGCTCGACGAGCACGCTCTGGGCGTGAATGTGAGCGAGATTGAGGCTCCGTTTGAACTCGCCGATCGTAGCCACGAGGAGGTACTCGACGAGGTGCGCGACAAGTTATCGGTGCTCGTGGGGGCAAACATCGAGATTGGTCAACCTATCAGCCATCGCATCGACGCTATGCTCTCGGGTACACAGGCCAATATTGCCATCAAGCTCTATGGCGACAACCTCAACCACATGTTCATGCTGGGTAACGAGATTAAGGAGGCCATTGAGGATGTCGAGGGCATTGCCGACCTTACCGTTGAGCAGCAAATAGAGCGTCCCGCGCTTAAGATTACACCCAACCGTGACATGCTCATGCGTCAAGGCATATCATTGCCCGAGTTCAACGAGTTTGTTGCAGTGAACATGGGTGGCGAGGTGGTTTCGCAGGTGAATGACGGTGGTAAGAGCTTTAACCTCATAGTGCGTGCCGACGAGAAGAGTCGCCGCACTATGGACGACATCAAGAGCCTTATCATCGACACCGAGGACGGCCGCAAGGTGCCCCTCACCGATGTCGCTACCGTTGAGTCGTCAATGGGTCCCAATACCATCAACCGTGAGAATGTGGCACGCAAGATTGTCATCAGTGCCAACTGTAGCGGTCGTGACCTGGGTAGCGTGGTCGATGACATACGCGAGCGTGTTGACGAGCACATTGAGTTGCCCGAGGGTTACCACATCGAGTATGGAGGCCAGTTTGAGAGCGAGCAGGCGGCAAGCCGCATTTTGTTCTTGACCTCAATCGTGAGCATCCTCATCATCTTCCTGCTGCTCAATGCACAGTTTCGCAATGCACGCGAGAGTGGTGTCATACTGCTCAATCTGCCCCTGGCTCTTATTGGTGGTGTGTTTGCTATTGCCCTTACCAGTGGCGAAATAAGCATCCCTGCCATCATCGGCTTCATTTCGCTCTTCGGTATCGCAACTCGCAACGGTATGCTGCTCATCACGCAGTACAACCATTTGCGTGAGGGCGGTCTGGGCCTGCGTGAGAGCATCGTGCGTGGCTCACTTGAGCGTATGAATCCCATCCTCATGACGGCCCTCACCAGTGCACTGGCGCTTATACCGCTGGCACTGCGCGGCGACCTCCCCGGCAACGAGATTCAGAGCCCCATGGCTAAGGTGATATTGGGCGGCTTGCTCACATCTACCTTCCTCAACGCTTTCATCATTCCCATCGTCTACGAGTGGATGCATGGTAAAGACGCTAACGAAAACGCTAACGCTAACGCTAACGCAAACTAAAACAGCAGTGTGCCCCGCGTTTTTACGCGGGGATAAAACATAACAACAATGAAAAGACTTTTAACCATAGCAATGCTCACAGTGGCTGGTCTGGCAAGTGCCCAGTCACTGCAAGGCATCTTGCAGAGCATCGAGGCCAATAACACCCGCCTTGCCGCACTGCGTAGCAACAACAACGCCACTATGGCACAACTCGACAGTGAGACATCCATCGTGGGGCCCACATCGGTCGAGTACAGCCCGTTTTTTGGCGGTGGTGCCAGTGGCATCGCAAGCAGCGAACTCATCGTGTCGCAGGAGTTTGAATTTCCATCGCTGAGTGGTATGCGCAAGCAGTCAAATGCAGCTCAAGGCCGCGTACTCGACTTGCAATACCAGCAGGAGCGTCGCGACATCTTGCTCGAGGCTAAGAAACTGTGCTACGACATCACTGCACGAGTTGAGGCTCGCAATATTTTGAAAACACGTGAGCATACATCTGACTCGCTGCTCACTGCCTACGAGACCAGCATGAAGCATGGCAACGCCACCATCATCGATGTTAACCGCATTAAGATGGACCGCATGACTGTGCACACCCAGGTGGTGCAGAACGAGGGTGAGATAGCCACCTTGCTTGCCCAGCTGCAAACTCTCAATGGCGGACAACCCATCGAGGGTGGCGAAAACTTGATGTGTGAGATGGAAAAGATAGCTGGCAACGCTGGTACTAGTCTCGAAGAGTCTATTGCCCAGGCGTCGCTCAATGCTACTACTCACGAGGTGAAGTTGGCACAAAAGGCTTGGCTGCCCTCGCTCACCGTGGGCTATCGCCGCAACACCGAGTTGAAAGAGGCTACCAATGGCTTCCTCGTGGGAGTGTCGATGCCGCTGTTCAACAACTCAAGCAAGGTAAAGGCAGCGAAGGCTCGCCAGCAAGCCGTGCAGGCTCAAATAGACGATGCCGTTACTCAAGAGCGTAGTCGCCAGCAGGCACTCGTTGCCGAGGTCAAGCAACTCGAAGCCTCAATCAAGGCCTATGATATGCCACTTATGATGCAGACGCTTGCCCAAATCAAGAGGGCTGTAAGTGCCGGCGCACTCACCATCCCTGAGTACTACAACCAGGCCGATCGCATTTATGACACAATGCTCCAACTCATTGACCTCCAGAATAAGTACAACCGCGCTGCAACCGACCTCAACCGCAATATGTTGTAATCTCGTTACTTGTAAAATTTTGTGGTTAGATTGCATGATTTCAAAAGAAATGATGTAATTTTGCAAAAAAGTATTGAAACACAGACTTAACCTTAATTTGCAAGAAGTTATGCGTAACAAAAAATACAATACATCTACTGACCAACAACAGGTTGTGGAAGAGACTGGTGTAGAATATCAGGCTGCCCCTCAGCCTACCCAAATCATGGTTAACATCGAGGATATTTCTATGCTCAGGGACATCAAGCGTGCTATAAGTATGATTCGTGGTGTTGTAAGTGTTGAAAAAACACCCAAAATGAAGGCCCTGGACCGTGCAATAGCCGATGTAAAGGCCGGTCGTGTTAAGGAGTTTAAAGATTTGGACGAGTTAAAAGCATTCTTTGACAAATTATGAAGTACACAATTAGGACTTCTAATGGTTTCTTGAAAAATTTGAAGACATGCAAGAAACGAGGATATGACATAGAAAAACTATGGAATATAATTGAGATGCTTAAAAATGGAGAGACATTGCCCGCTTCATGCCGTCCACACAAACTCGTTGGTGATTATAAAGGAAAATGGGAGTGTCACATTGCTCCTGATTGGCTCCTGATTTGGGACCAGAATGATACCGAACTTATATTGCTAATGCTCGCTACGGGCTCTCATAGCGATTTGTTATAGTACATAGCAAGATATTAAAACTAACCCAGGGCTGTGCTCTGGGTTAGTTTTTCTGTGTCATCCAGTATTGACGCTCATGGGCGGGCATGAGTTCGATGGCATAGCGTAGGGCAGTGCGTGGCATGGTGGCTGCATATTGCTCAAGGAACTCCTCGAGTAAGGCTTTGTCGCAACGCTTGCCTACCTCGCGCAGCATCCAGCCCACGACCTTGTGCATGAGGTCGTGCTTGTGGTAAACAAGACGCTTGGCATAGCGTAGTGCATACTCGGGGTGGCCCTGTTGCGTTGTCTTCCATGTGCTCACCATTGCTATGCGCTGACGCCACAGCACATCGCTGGCTGCCAGGGCATCCATGATGGCTTCTTTGCCGCCAATCTCGCTGGGCAACAGTAGCCACGGTCCAATGACTTTAGGTGCCGATAGGTCTACGAGATCCCAGTTGTTGGCATGGTCGGCATAGTCAAGATACAGTCGCACTATGGAGTCACGCTCTTTTACGGCCTGGGCGTCGTGCATCAGTCGTGCACGACACAGTCGCTCCATCTTGTAAGTGAGAATGAGGAAGCCGCACAACCTCACCTCATGAAACCTGTGGGTGAGTAGTGCGGGAATTTCGCTCAAGGCAATGTCGCGTGCCTCCTTGGCAACGAGGCGGGTCTCGGGTACGCGTATACCCAGGAACTCATCGCCCTCGCCATACTCGCCGGGGCCAGTCTTGAAAAATCGCATAAGCACCTTGCGTTGCTCATCGTCACGCAGCGCAATCAAGCCGTCTATAATCTCGTTTGCAGTCATATCATTCTGTTAAAAATATTCACCTACAGCAAACTCGTATTGCTGAATAAAGATTTGCTTGAAGGCATGTAAATTGTTCTGCTCGTAAAAAATGAGCAGAGCTTTCTTGTAGTCAATAGAATCTACCGACCTGAAACTTAATGGACAGTAGCCGTTAGCAATGAGTAGCGCATTACTCGTGATGCGTGCTGTACGTTTGTTTCCGTCAGAAAATGCTTGGATATATGATAGTATCAAAAGTGCTAATAAAGCCTTATCAAAGACATCTTCTTTGCTATTGATGAGTTTGCACATATCATGCATAGCCTCTCTGATTTGAAATTCATTGTCGAGAGGATGGTATTTTGTTCCAGTGATGCCAACGCGACGATGACGTATTCCCTTATCTACCGATAAATCTTTTGTCAGCAGCGAATGTATATCTTCAATATGACTGACTGTAAGATTTTTGAGATAGTCGGGGTTTGCCAGAATAAAGCGTAATGCGTCTTTATGATTTAAGAGCATTATTGCATCCTCTCTTGATTTGCCATCAGCAGTTTTACTCTCACGCAACAACCGCTCCGTCTCAAGTAAGGAATAGGTATTTCCTTCAATTTGAGAGGATTTCCAACTGAGATCTATTCCCAAACGTTCCATTTCTTTGTTGTATTCATTATCAGAGATATCAGCTAGATGCTGCTTGAATACCTTTTGCAATTGATTCAGGTGGTTACGCTCCTCTTGGGTAAATAATTCTACAGAGGGAAGTTGCTCGTTTATCAGTTCAAAGTTGTATGATTCCTGGACTTCTCGTTCGTCAATATCTTTAGCGAAATAAGTGTCAAGGTTCAGCGGCATGAGCAGGTGAGAACGAGCAGACAAGCTATAGCGTGTAGCACGTCCCTTCCCATAGACTTCAATTTCCCCTGACTTAACCAGTGATGAAATGATTCTCTTTAAGGCAGATTCACTTCCCTCAAAGTTAACGCCTACACCAATCATTTCTCTGGAAGACAATGGGTTGTAGTGTAGATATTGCAGTATTTCTCGTTGTATATCCATGATAAATGAAATTTAATCGGGTCAAAATTAGTGATTTTTTAGTAATTATCGGGTCAAAACGAACCGAAAAATTACAAAAATAGCCCGTTTTTGACCCGATTTCTTCTTGAATGTCGGGAAAAATACAGGTTTGCATCACCTTTGGATAAAAACCCCGAGAGGGGGATAGCTATAAAACTTAAGCCCCATGCTAGGATTCTTTTTCTTGTATATACGGTGTATTAAGTCAAAATCATGTCATTTTGCAATTGAATTGCCGAAAATATACCGTACCTTTGCAACGCAAAAGATTTTATTATGAACAAGAAACAACGCAAAATGCTGTGTCGCATTATCGTTAGTGCCGTTCTCACAGCAATTTTCTCTATACTTCCCGTCGACGGTTGGCTCCAGTTGGCCCTCTTTGTCGGCGTTTACATCCTCATTGGTTACGACATCCTGCGCAAGGCCTTTCGTGGCATGCTCAACCGTCGTGTGTTCGACGAGAACTTCCTCATGGTCGTAGCTACGCTGGGTGCATTCTCGCTGGCAATATACGAGCAGCACAATGGTCAGGAGGGTGACTTCACCGAGGCTATAGCCGTGATGCTCCTGTACCAGGTGGGCGAGTTCTTCCAGAGCTACGCCGTGGGTCGCAGCCGCAAGAACATATCGTCACTCATGGACATACGCCCCGACTATGCCAATATTGAAGACGAAACGGGCGACATTGAGCAGGTCGACCCCGACGATGTTGAGGTGGGACAGACTATTATCGTGCGTCCAGGCGAGAAGGTGCCCATCGATGGTGTGGTCATCGAGGGCGAGTCAACCCTCAACACTGCCGCACTCACTGGCGAGTCACTGCCACGCAGCATCGCTGTGGGCGAGGAGGTGGTGAGCGGCAGCATCAACATGACCGGCGTTCTCAAAATCAAGACTACCAAGGAGTTTGGCGAGTCAACCGTTTCTAAGATACTCGAGCTGGTCGAGGACAGCGCTTCGCACAAGAGTAAGAGTGAGGACTTCATCGCCCGCTTTGCCCGCGTCTATACCCCCGCCGTGTGCTACGGTGCACTGGCTCTGGCCCTGCTGCCCCCGTTGGCAATGCTCGTCATGGGCAACGCCCCCGAGTGGGAGACATGGATTTACCGTGCCCTCACGTTCCTCGTCATCAGTTGCCCGTGTGCGTTGGTAGTGAGCATCCCGCTGTCGTTCTTTGCCGGCATAGGCGGAGCGAGCCGTCAGGGTGTGCTCGACAAGGGAGCCAACATACTCGACTGGCTTGCCCGTGTCAAAACCGTGGTGATGGACAAGACCGGCACGCTCACGTTGGGCGTCTTTGAGGTTACCGCCATGCACGACGGCCACGACCACGATAAGGAAGACGAGCAGGAGAAGCAACGCCTCATCGAGATAGCCGCACTGGTCGAGTGTGCCTCATCGCACCCCATCAGCAAGAGCATACAGCGCGCCTATGGCAAGGTCATTGACCACAGTCGCGTGAGCGACATCAAGGAAGTGAGCGGTCAGGGCATTACTGCCGTTGTCGACGGCCAGCAGGTGGCTGTAGGCAACGAGACGCTCATGCACTCTATGGGCATCGAGAGCTGCCATTGCCACATGTCAGGCACACTGGTACACATCGCCATCGATGGAGTCTATGCTGGACACATCGTGCTGGGCGACCTCGTCAAGCCACACGCCCGCGAGGCCATTCAGGCCATGCGTGAGGCAGGCGTCACCCGCACCGTGATGCTCACTGGCGATAGCGACAAGGTGGCTCGTGAGGTAACAGGCAAGCTAGGCATCGACACCGTATATAGCCAGCTCCTTCCTGCCGACAAGGTGACACGCATCGAGCAACTGCTCGCCACCGCTGGCAAGGGCGAGAAGGTAGCATTTGTGGGCGACGGCATGAACGACGCACCCGTTCTCTCGCGTGCCGACATAGGCATCGCCATGGGCGGAGTGGGTAGCGACGCAGCCATCGAGGCTGCCGATGTCGTGCTCATGGACGACGAACCCCTCAAGATATCTAAGGCCATACGCATGGCACGCAAGACCATGCGCATCGTGTGGCAAAACATCATCATGACCTTCGGCGTCAAGGGCGTATGCCTCGCCCTGGGAGCAGTAGGCATTGCCAACATGTGGCTCGCCATCTTTGCCGACACCGGCATCATGATCATCGCCGTCCTCAACGCCATCCGCGCCATGCGTTTCAAAGACTAACCACCCAACAATACCTCACCACAGTACCCCCGCCACAGTGACCCTCCCCGTCACAGTGCCCGACGGCTCCGTCGTCGGGGTTGCATCAAGTAGGCGTTATCGTGTCGCTACGGTTTTCTGTGGTTTATTCAAGAATGGCAGCATCGTGCCGTTATCCGTGTGGCTGTGCTTGTTAGGCGTCATTGTGCCCGACGGCTCCGTCGTCGGGGTTGTATCAGGTAGGCGCCATCGTGCCGCTACCGTTTTCTGTGGTTTGTTCAAGGATGGCGCCATCGTCCCTCATCCGTATGGCTGTGCTTGTTAGGCGTTATCGTGTCCGACGGCTCCGTCGTCGGGGTTGCATCAAGTAGGCGTTATCGTGTAGCTACAGTTTTCCCCGTGGTTTATTCAATGATGGCACCACCGTTCCTCATCCATATGGCTGTGCTTGTTAGGCGTTATTGTGCCCCACGGCTCCGTCGTAGGGGTTGTATCAAGTAGTCACCACCGTACCGCTACAGTTTTCTGCTGTTTATTCAAGGTAGTCGTCATTGTTCCTCATCCGTATGGCTGTACTTGTTAGGCGTTATTGTGCCCGACGCCTCCGTCGTCGGGGTTGTATCAGGTAGGCACCACCGTGCCGCTACAGTTTTCTGCGGTTTATTCAAGGATGGCGTGATTGTTC
>JAGHTV010000318.1 GCA_018065165.1 Candidatus Sodaliphilus fimicaballi
ATTCCCGGTTGCCCCGGAGTAGGTCCCAAGACTGCAGAGAAACTCATCGCTCAGTATCGCAGCGTTGAGAACCTCATTGATCACAGCAGCGAACTCAAGGGCGCGCTCAAGGTCAAGGTGGAGAGCAATATAGAGCAAATCAAGTTATCTAAATACCTGTAAACAATAATTACCGATGTGCCCATCGACTGGGACGAGGAGTCGCTCGTGGGCGAGCATGCGGACCTAGGTGCCCTGCGTGCAGTGTTTAACGAGCTGGAGTTCCGCACCCTCACCACACGCATCATCGACCACGGCGAGGCCAATGTAGGCCTTGATGGCGATGCCCCTGTCGAGGTGCCCGTGGAGCAGCCCGCAGCCGAGGTTGCACCAGCTGCCAGCGGTAGCCAGTTGAGCCTCTTTGGCGACGATCCCGTAGCAGCTCCCGCCAAACCTGCTCCTGTCCCTGTGGCCGAGCCTGTCGTTGCTAGGGAATCGATGTTTGTACCCCGCGAGTATGAACTGGTGCCCGATGCTTATGATGCCGAGACCGTAATCGCTCGCTTCCTGCAAGACGAGCAAGTGGCTGTCCACATTGTGAGCGACGGAGAGGAGGCTATGCGTGCCACCATCGTGGGCTTTGCCCTGTGTGGCAAGGAGGGCAAGGCTGTGTACCTGCCCTGCGACGGCATGGGATTCATGATGCAGGCCGTTGAACCGCTGTTCAAGGGCAACACACGCATCGTGAGTAACGATATCAAGCGCGACATCGTGATGCTGCATGTGGCAGGAATAGAGTTTACGGCACCTTACTACGACACCGCTGTGGCTCACTACTTGCTGCAACCCGAGCGTGGCCACAACACTGTGCAACTGGCTCAGGATGTGCTATATTACGACCCAGCCACTCCCGAGAGCATATTGGGTGCCAAGGGCAAGAAACAACTTAAGTGGGCACAGGTAAAGGCCGACCGCATAGCTCCCGTTGCCTGCGAGATGGCTGCCATCAACTACCAGCTGCCCGCAATCATCAATGAGCAGATACAGCACGAGGGCATGATGCACCTGCTCGACACCATCGAGATGCCTCTGGTCGAGGTGTTGGCCCAGATGGAGATAGCCGGAGCCCGCATCGATGTGAAGGCTCTCAACGACTACTCGCTGGTGCTCACCCAGCGCATGAACACCCTGGAGCAGGAGTGTCACGAGCTGGCTGGCGAACCCTTCAACACCGCATCGCCGGCACAGGTGGGCGAGATACTCTTTGACAAACTCAAGATCGACGAGAAGGCCAAGAAGACCAAGACTGGCCAGTATAGCACCACCGAGGAGATACTGATGAAGCTGCGCGACCGCCATCCGCTCATCGACAAGATTCTGGACCTGCGTGGCATTCGCAAGCTACTGAGTACCTATGTCAACGCTCTGCCAGCACTCATCAATCCTCGCACGGGCCGCATCCACACTACCTACAACCAGACGGTGACCGCTACAGGCCGCCTGTCTTCGACCAACCCCAACCTGCAGAACATACCCGTGCGCAACGATGAAGGTCGCGAGATACGCCGCGCCTTTATCCCTGCCGACGGCAACATCTTCTTCAGTGCCGACTACTCGCAAATCGAGCTTCGCCTTGTGGCCGACCTCAGTGGCGACGCCACCATGCTCGAGGCATTTGCGGCCGGTCACGACATCCACGCCATCACTGCTGCCAAGATATACCATAAACCTCTTGACGAGGTATCTGGCGACGAGCGTCGCAAGGCTAAGACGGCCAACTTTGGCATCCTTTACGGCATATCGGCATTTGGCTTGAGCGAGCGTCTGGGCATACCACGCAGCGAGAGCAAGCAACTCATCGACGGCTATTTTGTTACCTTCCCCGGTGTTAAGGACTACATTGACCGCAGCGTGGCACAGGCCCGCGAGAAGGGGTATGTCACCACCCTCGACGGCCGCCGCCGCATGTTGCCCGACATCAACTCGCGCAACGCTGTGGTGCGTGCCTTCAGCGAGCGCAATGCCGTCAATGCCCCCATCCAGGGCACAGCGGCCGACATCATCAAGCGTGCAATGATTGCCATACACAAGCGTTTCAAGGCCGAGGGCATTAAGTCACTGATGATGCTTCAGGTGCACGATGAGTTGAACTTTGATGTCATCCCCGCCGAGCTCGAGCGTGTGCAGACTATCGTGGTTGAGGAGATGGAGCGTGCCTACAGCGGCCGCGTACACCTCACCGCATCGCATGCCGCCGCTGCCAACTGGCTCGACGCCCATTAATGCGGTCGTGTGAAGCAATGGTTTTCTTTCCTTTGTTCATGAGAGAAAAGAAAACAACTGACCATGCCCGTCAACCTAAAGGTTGCACTGTGACTGTTGCACAGTCGCCCTCGAAGCATGCTTCGGCCGACTGTCGCACCACCCACATCAACGCCGCGTTTCACACGGCTCTGGGCATGATCAGCTATAAAACATGACTTTGTCGCTATAAAACGAACTCGCTCATCGCTCGCAAAACTAATAACAATATATGGAAATTTCAAGAGAAAATCTTCCCGAACCATTGCATAATGCACTTCGCAACTATGTTTATGATGTAATCAGTTGCATGCATGAGGTATATCATGACCTAGGCAATGGACTGCCTGAGTATGTGTATCAAGAAGCCCTAATGATAGAACTTCAACATAAAGGCTTCAATCCCATAAGGGAATATATACACCATCCTGTATATAAAGGTAAAGAGTTGAAAGCCGTTATAAGGATGGATATTATGATACCCGGAGAGCGAGGTAACGTCATTATTGAGTGTAAAGCAATAGAGAAACTATCGGGTAACGAACGCAATCAAGTCTATGGTTATTTGCGTGGAACAGGCTTCCCAATTGCTTTATTGGTAAACTTTGGTTCAAATATAAAGGCCGAGATAGAGCGGTATTATTATAAGGACGGAGTAGTTAGAGCCTTCTGAAAAAGTATTGCGTTTTGCGAGCGTAAGCGAGCTTGTTTTGTAAGACGGCTTTAGTCGGTTTTTGCATTGCAAGGCACGACACAGGACGTTGGACTGTGTTTAGGAGGGTGGTGAGTCAGGACTTGAAGCTTGCTTCAAAGGGCTGACGCAGCAGGCTCCTAACAACCGCTGACAGTAGTCAATGCGGTCGTGTGAAGCAATGGTTTTCTTTCTTCTTCCACGAGGGAAAAAGAAAACGGCCGAAATAGGCGTGACGATTAAACCATTGGCCACTATCGGTATCTAATTTGGTGGAATAAGAATATTATTGTAACTTTGTGAATTAACAACTGGATTATATAATATGAAGACAAAACTGATATGCCTTGTTATGGCATTAACCATGGGATGTGCTGCGGTCATGGCAGCTCCCGTCAAAAAGAAAACCGCAGTTAAGAAGACTGCAAAGACCGAGAAACTGCGCGTTGAGATGAACCTCAACCAGGGTAAGGCTACCGACAGTTTCAAGAAGGGTCAGGAAGCCTATAAGAACATGTGGTATGACCAGGCTGAGACCTACTTCAAGGAGGCTCTGGCACAGAACCCCGAGGATGCCTATTCTACTGCCTACCTAGGCTCAATCAAACTCTACAACGAGGATGCACAGGAAGCTGTTGACCTCCTCATGAGCGCCATCATCATGATGGATGAGACCACCGATCCCGCTTTCAAGGCATGGACCTACAGCGAGATGAGCGCTGCCTACTTCGAGCTGAAGCAGTATGACAATGCCCTCGACTTTATCAACCATGCAGTTGAGCTGTCGCCCGCCGACGCCCACTATGCAGTGGAGCGTGCCGTGGTTAAGTTCAGGAAACGCGACTACGATGGCGCAAGCATGGATGCTGAGTATGCTCTTACTCTGTCGCCCGAGGGTGACGACCTGGAGCGTGCCGAGGGTCTCGTTAAGGCTTGCGAGAATATACTGAGCGGCAACAATGTGGTAACTCCCACCGAGATTATCGTTGCCGAGCGCGACACCGTGGCTGCCGACAATGTGGTTCTGCCCGAGTTTCCCGGCGGTCGCAAGGCTATGCAGGAATTCATCAAGACCAATGTCAAGTACCCCGCCAAGGCAAAGAAGAAAGGCGTAGGCGGCACAGTGGTGGTTGAGTGCAACTTCGACCCCGAGGGCAACATGATTGCTTCGCAAGTGGTTGAGGGCATCAACAAGGACCTCGACGACGAGGCACTGCGCGTGTGTCAGGCAATGCCCAAGTTTACCCCAGGTACCATTAACGGTCGCCCCGGCCATGTGAAAATGCTCATTCAAGTTAAATTTAACGCAAACAAATAATAACTCATGAAACAAATTAAAACCATCGTAGTTGCCCTCTTGGCCCTCGTTGCCATGACTGCAAGTGCTCAATCGGTAAAGGATCACGAGGCCAACATCAAGGCTCAGGAACAGATCGTATCGGACAAGACCGACAGCATCAAGGATCTCGACGAGCAAATCAAGGTGCTCAAGACTCGCGTCGACAGTCTGAACAAGGAAGAGAAGAAGGTAAAGGAGCAAATCAGTGCTCTGGAGAAGATTAAGAAGAGCCACGAAGAGGGCATCAAGCAGGCCAACAAGGCTCGTAAGGCTCACTTCGAAAGCCGTGACAATCTCGTGTTTGCTCAGGAAGTTGCCGACGTGCTCATCAACCCCTACAACAAGATTGATGTAGAAGATGCACTCAAGAGCTTCGAGGGCATGGAGACTAAGGAAGTGCTCAAGAAGAAAGACCTCGTGAAGAACTACGGCAAGTACACCAAGGAACTGCGCGAGTACCTCGAGAAGCAAAAGATTGTCCTCGCAGGCGAAGGCTGGACAATGCAAGACCCCAAGAGCGAGACCTACAAGAAATTTGAGAAAGGCCTCAAGGGTTTGAGCTACTGGAAGATTTACAACAACAGCACCAAGAACCCCTCAATTCCCTATCTCGACGGCGTAATGGAGCAAATCGAGCAGCAAAAGGCCAACGGCCTGAGCAACTCACGCCGCTTTGACGAGATCATCAACCTCCTCTATAGCAACGACTATTAAAATAGGTCCTCGCTGAGCGAGATTCCTATATACATAACAAGCGCCCGGGCTCACATGAGCCGGGGCGCGTTTGTTTTTATGGGTGCCAGGTCTGGGTTACAGGCCCAGGATGGTATTAATGATTGCGTTGAGGTCGGCCACGTCAACGGTACCGTCGCCATTGACGTCGGCACGGCCGTTATACTTGCTTGCGGGCTCCTGTGTCAGGATTACGTTGATAGCTGCATTCACGTCGGCCACATCAACGGTGCCATCGCCATTTACATCGCCCTTGACGCCAGCTTGCTTGGGTGCCAGAGTCATTACCACGGTGCTCACCGAGCGTGCGGGCAGCAACACACTTTCCATTGTGGTTTGTGTAGAGCTCAAGCCCAGGTTGCTGGCCGAGTAGGTCACGTACTTCTTCATGTCGGTCACTTCGCGGTCAATGCCACGCAGCGAGATGCTAGAGTAGCGGCGCACGCTGGCAGTGTTGATGTAAACCACCACCATCTTGCTGCTGTCGGGGGCGAGCCATGCCGATGCCAGCACGTTGTTCATCTCGTCGCCACCAGTGAGGTTGATGCGCTTGTATCCGGGGCGCAGGAAAAGGCTATAGTTGCCCAGTACCCACATGTTCTTGTTGTCATAGATGGTGCCACTTTCAAGTATTGAGCCATAGTCACCTCCCTTGGGTACCAAGCGCATGAGGAAGAAGCGGTTGGCCTGGCTATATTGCTCCTGAGCCATGGTGGTCCAGAAGTTCCAAGCCGCCATGTTGCCATACACGAGGTCGCTGTGAATCACCTTGGCCATGTACATGGCATAGTCCATATAGCCTGCTCCGCTTGCAGGGAATCCTGTGCCCTGCTGGGGTACCTCGAGGAAGCTGAACTCAGTTTGCATCATGGTCATGCCCACGTTCTCGGCAGCTTCGCGCACACGCATGCGTGCGTCCTTAAGGCTATAGTTGCTTGTATAGGTCCAGTAGCTGTGTCCGGCAGCATAGGGAGCAAGGCTCTCCAGGTCGCCAATGTAGGTGTTGGGCACCTTGCTGTTGAAAAGCTGCGACAGCTGGTTGCTCGAGCGTCCGCTGCCGCCCCACATGCGGTCATACTGGCCAGCCTCGGGCAGGAGTATCTTAGAACTGATGCCGTGGCCCTTAATCGATGTGTCGAGGGCGCGTGCCAGGTTGCTGATGTCGATATTCTCCCACGGGCTGCCTTCCTGACCGCCACCCCAGTCATACTGAGGCTCGTTGACGGGCGAGATGAGCGACACGTTGTAGCCCTGCTTGATGAAGTGTCCTGCGGTAGTGGTGAGGAACTCGGCAAAGGCGGGCATCATGTCGGTAGCAAGGTTGCACTGTCCGCTGTTGTTAGCATGAGCATAGCCGTTCTTGGTCATGAAGATGGGTGCCGAGTTAGTGAAGAAGATGAAGTGCGCGCAGCCATAGTCCTTAGCCTTCTCCATGAAGTAGCGCTGTCCTGCCTGACGGGTCCAGTCCCAAGTGCCGTCGGCGTTCATGAAGCACTCAGACCGCTTGCCGTTGTCAATCTTGCTATCCTCGCCCTGGTCGGCACTGCCTGCGCCCACGTTAAAGCGCCAGCCCGACAGGCCTATGCCCTCGGGGTTACCGTTGGCGTCGAACTGCTGGCTGAAGAGCTTGCGTGCAGCCGTCTCCTTCTCGCTGTTTGACCAGTACTTGCCCACGAAGTCCATGGTCCAGGCATCGCTCGAGCCAAAGTGGTGAATCATCTGGTACTGCTTGCTGGCGTCAACCACCACGTCGGCATTGGGCAACTGACCAGCCGCTGAGAGCGAAATCTCGTCGATGTAGTAGCTTGCCTCGGTCCATCCGCGTCGTGGAGTGTCCCAGTTACCGCTATAGATAATGTATATCTCGT
>JAGHTV010000520.1 GCA_018065165.1 Candidatus Sodaliphilus fimicaballi
GAACAAGAGTACTCTTAGTGTGGCAGTTGCTTTGCTGGCAAGTGCTGTGTGTGTTGCTGCGCCCTTAAAGGTTAGGACTGCTGCGGTCAATCATGCAAAAACATCATTCAAGGTAGGCCGTGCGTTGGTCGATGCTCCTAATCAAGACAAAATGGAGGCTGGCAATGTAACCATTCTCTCACCCAAGTCAAGCGTGTCTACTAAGGCTGACATTAATGTTACAATCAACTATGTTCCCAGTGCTGGTAGCTACATTCTGGGTGCTTCAATCTACAACAATGAGAGTGGCATGTTCCACAAGGACAACACTGGAGCCAACAGCGTTACTTTGAAGGTTCCTGCTGGTACTTACGATATGTTTGCCTCTTACATCAGCGACTACAGCGAGGTTTACTATGTGTTCCGCGAGGAGGTAGAAATTACTGCCGACACTACTATCACCCTGGCACAGAGCGAGGCAACTACTCCCATCAACATTCGCACCGTTGACCACACAGGTAAGCCCCTGTACATGCCTGTTTACAATGCAAATTATGAGAAGATCGACGACGGTACTGCCGAGGATTATTCTTCAGCATCGTTCTTTGTGCTCAAAGGTTACGGCAGCGTGACTACAGTGCTGGGTGGTGGTTACAAATATCAGAACCACGACACTGACTTCTTTGTGAGCAACTTGAGCAGCCGTTACAAGCTGTGCGAGATTCGCGAGATTGGCGTTGGTGAGGTTTATTGGTTCAACAAGTATGTGGTTGAGGACCTGAGCAAGGCAACAACTGTTACTAACGACCCCTCACGCTTTGCCAAGTATGACCAGAAGTTTGAGCAAACTCCCGAGTGGAAAGACTATCCCGAGTATCACATCCCTGGCTACCTGATGAATGCAACTTATGGCAGCTATTATCTTATGGGTCAGCAATCTTACATCCCCTGGATGCCTACTAAGGATTTTACCACAAAGTTCTACATCGACATGCCCGAGGAAACTGGTGAAGAAGGTTTCAATATGACCGTTAAGCCTCTCATGGGTGAGTATATGGAAGAAGACTCTTGGGGCGACTATACCGACTACTATTACACATTCACTCGTGGACAGCAGGTCCTGGGCGATGTAGATGGTATCAAATTTGTTGCTGCTGGTTACGATGAGTACGGCAATTTCAACGCTCCCGAGGGCGAATACCGTTCACAACTCTATCCCGGCAATCCTGCGTTCTCTTATAGCCTCGACGAGGTTGAAGGCGATGTAGTGATGGGTGCCGCTTGCCCCATCAACTCGGTGCGTGGCGATGTCTTTGTTGACGCTGGAACTGAGTATGTCGACATATTCTATAACTATGTGGGCCGCTATGGCGAGCTCCGTGATGCCGACTACTATTCTTACGATGTTTGGGTTGAGGAGAACGACCTCGAGGGCGACGTACACGAGATGGTATTCAACAACGAGAACGTGCTCGTTGATGGCATTAAGGGTAAGAACGTGACTTCAATGCGCTATCACGAGAACGCTGCCGACCACTATGCTCCTACACTGCAAATGCTCGACTTCCGTCGTGGTGGCAAGGTTACCGACCGCTTTGAGACCCCCGAGGGTGCAGTGATGAACTTTGCTGGTGGCGACTTCGTCAGCCACTTTGATTCTTACCAGTGGTCAGGCTACTTTACATGGCAACCTGCTACTGCTAAGGCTGCTTATGCTCCCTACGGTACTGACAGCTGGATCGAACTTGAGGTTGTTGAGGATCAGAGCAAGTTCTATATGCCTGGTTTTGGCCAGTTCTTCAGCGCTTCTCTTGCAGGCGTTGAGGGCGAGGAACAGTGGTTTGATGTCAAGGTTACCCTTACCGACCAATCAGGCAACACTCAAGAGCAGGTCATCAGCCCAGCATTCTATGTAAAGAACATGCCCACAGCCATCAACGATGTTAAGGTTGGCAATGCTCTGGTTAAGGTCGTTGACGGTGCTATCGTTGCCGATGGCGCTGTTGAGGTGTTCACTATCGACGGTCGTCGTGTTGACTCTAGTAACCTTTCACATGGCATCTATGTTGTTCGTGTCAATGGCAACGAGACTGCTAAGGTTGTTCTTTAATAAAAAATATTAAACATGTGGATGGGCAGTCCTATTACGGATATTGCCCATCCTTGCATTTTAAGCTAGACAATATATGAAAGCATTTAAGCACTTAGTAGCAGCGGCAGTGGCATGTGCTATGCCTGTGTGTGCCGGTGCACAATTGGTCGTTGACATGTCGGGGCAGGACAACGAACTCTCGCTTCCTTCCGAGATGAACTATACCCGCTCGTTCAATGCTCTTGGCAACACTGTCTATACCCCTCAGGCTGTAATGCCCAAGGATGGTGAGACTGCTGTGGTGACATTCAAGTATGCATTCAAGAGTGCTACTCATGCCCCCATGAGCATAACGGTATACAATCCTGCCGTAGGAGTTCAGAATATCGACAACTCGGGTACTAATAAGGACTACATATTCCGCATTCCTGTAGGTACTTACGACATGCACGCCATGTTCAAGGGCAAACCCACTGGCACATATGCCGTCTTCAAGGAGCAGGTTGCAATCACCAAGGATACCACTCTGGTTTTTGATGTTGAAGAGGCAATATTCCCATTCCAGTTCAATGTGTATGACGAACAGGGCAACAAGCTCTACCTTGACCAGTACAGTGGCAGCACAGTAGCAGTGACAGGCAACTGTAACTCTTACCGCAGCTACACCTTCTTTGCACTCGAGGGTATGGGTGTGGTTCACACAATTGTAGGTGGTGCTTATCGTGTTCAAGGCTACGATGTTGACTACTATGTCAATGAAGTGAGCAACCGTTACACCATGTGCCACACTAGCAACATGCGTTCGCTAGCCAACAATTGCGTGTATGTTTACAAGTTTGAGACTCCTATGGACGAGCCTGGAACATATAATAGCAATCCCAAGAATCTGTATCACTACACTCAACGCTTTGCGCCCACTCCCATGGGCGAAGGCGAGCCCAACTCGCACATCTATGCTAAGCGTGTGTGGTGCTCTTACGATGGCAAGGTGCTCCTTGCTGGCAAGGACGAGAACAAGACTATCCAACTCGCTAACTACGAGAATCACATCTATCTCGATGTGCCCGAGACACAGGACGGCTTCAATGTGGGCGTAAGCGCAATGATGGGCGACATCATCCAGAGTTCGGGTACAGTTAAGTATATCACAGGTCTGCCCATGTGTGGCAACGCTGCTACAGGCATTCGTTCGGTTGACTACGGCTATGAGACGGCATTTGATGGCTTTATCGTTCCCGTGGGCGGTGGTACAGCACTCGTTCATCCGGGCAATATGGCTCTCTCATGGAAACAAGATGTTTACGATGAATCATATCTCTTTGGCAACTCTTGCCCGCTTCTCTCGGTTAAGTGCAAGGACTATGGCGACACATCTAGCAAACTGCTCACTTATCTGGGCCGCTATGGCGAGGTGTATGAGACCGACGGCGTGACTTACAGTAGTAAGAAGGGGATGGATGGAGATTTTACTACCTATACCTTCACTATGACCAACGCTGCCGTTGATAGCATTCCTGCACAAAACACTACCGTGTTGCGCTACAACACCAGTGCCGAGGATCACTCGTCACCCACAGTGCAGATGCTGCGATTTATTAGTCTTCCACAGCCTTGTTTTGGCATGGCACATGCTCCTGCTTTGCGCGACGGCTTTCATATTACCGACCGTGGCAACTCTCACACTCTCGTACTAGAGTTTGTTGCTGGCGACATGGCTTATCATCACGACACCAGTGTAGCTGCCAACCGCTACTACGACTGTAAGCCTCTTGCTAGCACCGAGGCCTATATTTCTAAGCATGGCGAGGACCAGTGGATTCCTCTCACTGTTAACGAGATTCCTGAGTACTTCCACATGCCCGGTTTCGGTTATTTCTTCCAAGCACATCTCGACAAGGCTCACGAGACTGGCTGGTATGATTTAAAACTGGTGCTCACCGACCTCACTGGCAACACTCACACGCAGACCATCGCGCCCGCGGTAAACATTACCAGCACTAAAGTGCCTGGCGTTCAGGGCGACGTTAATGGCGATGGCGTTATTGACATTGCCGATGTTAATGCTGTCATCGATATGGTATTGGGCTTGAAAGATGTTAACGATTTAGCCGACATGAATGGCGATGGCAATGTTGATGTGGCCGATATGAACCTCATCATAGATATCATCCTGGGATTGTAAGGGAAAACGCATTATGAC
>JAGHTV010000185.1 GCA_018065165.1 Candidatus Sodaliphilus fimicaballi
GTCCCACATGGCAGGATTGAGCGTTACAAATGGCGACTCGGCCTTCCACTGGGCTGTGATGTCCTCGTCAGTAATCGCGTCGAGCAGACCTGTACCATAGATGCCGATGGTTGACTCCAGACGCACCTCGATGTTATTGTCATAGTCGGCTGCAGCAATCTCTACATCCTTACCATCGCGTTGCACATACACGGGCGCATAGTAGGCACTAGCAGGAATGGTAACATCGGGATAGGTAAGGTTGTAGGTCTCCCCGTCGTCAAACTTGTTTCCCCATTCGTCGGTATAGTTGTTCCATGCAATGTTGATTTGAGTCTCGTCGATGGGTGCCTTGAAGGGTTTTACTGCACCAGTTTGTGGCATGCCAGCAACCGAGCGTATGTAGGCGTCGGTGAGTTTATCGTAGATGACTAGCAAGTAGCCGTTGCGTTGCAAGTTGGCTGCATAGGTGTTCTGGCGTGCTCCGTGGCCATAGCCGGGGTGACAGTAGAGGCAGCCAGGACGCACATACACGGGCCCTAGGCCATGGAAAGCACCGGTAGTATTGGTGTTGAAGTTTTTCTCAAACAGATACTCACCCTCGTTGAAGGCTGCCACCATACCTGAATTTTCAACTGCTAGCGTTGGTTGCTTGTAGGCTGTTGATGAGTTGTTTGTTGTAGTGCCCAGCTTGCCACCTGCATAGTAATCCTCGGGGTATTCAATCTTTGTACCATCGCCGATTTCCCATGACAGAGGCCCCTCGGTTTTGTCGCTGCAAGATGCTGCAACAATACTCAGTACCAGTGCGCCAAATGCAAGTTTATAGTCAATCTTTTTCATATATATTACTTCTTGATTGCCTTTATGCTGTTATACAATT
Organism: Candidatus Sodaliphilus fimicaballi; assembly: GCA_018065165.1. Classification (GTDB taxonomy): domain Bacteria; phylum Bacteroidota; class Bacteroidia; order Bacteroidales; family Muribaculaceae; genus Sodaliphilus; species Sodaliphilus fimicaballi. The sequence goes on from JAGHTV010000185.1 coordinate 863, forward strand.
TCTCAGCGTTGTTGCACAGAGCGGTGTAGGTCTTTACAACCACATTGTCCACATAGTTTGTATTGATTACCTTACACTGGTTTTCTACGGTGCTGTTTCCTGCATAGGTTTCAAGTGTCTTCTTCATCTCGTCGAGCGCGCCATCGAGTTCATCGAGTGCATCAATAGCAACCTTGGCCGAGGCGTCCTTGTAGTTGTTGACAAACGGTTTCTTCATGTTGTTGATGCTTTGCAATGCAGCATCCAGCTTGGTTTGTACATTCTGTGCCTGTGACTTGAGCGTGGGGTTGCCTGCATTGAGGCAGAAGTAGATGAGCGACTTGCTGTCGGGCACTTTTGCATCGATACTGCCATAGAGAGCATTCTTGCAGCCAGCAATGTTGTCATAGAAATCCA
>JAGHTV010000250.1 GCA_018065165.1 Candidatus Sodaliphilus fimicaballi
ACCTATGGTCGACTTACCGCTGCTCACTCCCTTGAGCACGGTTTCTAAGCAAAGAATAAAAAAATAAAAATATTTTCTTTTTTACCAGACAACAATGCCTAAAAATAAGTCCTTGGTTGATGATTTAGGCCCCCTGCGGGGAGAGCGGTAGGGCTTCGCCACATCTTCTATACCCCCACCGCCACTGCGTTCGGCGGTGGGGGTTATCAACATAGCGGCGTGCCGCTATGTGTATTGCCCTTCGGGCAAGTCTGAAATTACCATAGCAAGCCTCGTTTCTACAACCTCTGGCTCGCTTTGCTCGGTTATCAACATAGCGGAACGCTGCTATGTATATTGCCCTACGGGCAAGTTTAAGAAATGTTTTTATCCCATACCTAAAGGCATGGTTATATGCGGGTGTCTTCTATTCCAGCCATATCGTCGTACCTACGGCACATCCTCATGGCTGGCTACTTTATCTCATCCCTAGCGGGATGTTGCTTCATGCACAATAGTCGTCTCAACTACCACCCCCACCTTTTTTCCACAGAACCTTAATAAAGCCTTACCAAGGTATTCTCTTATTGTACTAAGCTAGTAAAGAGCGACTTTCCTTTCACTCAAGACCAAGCCGGAGAATAACACCAAACATACGAGAGAGGAAAATAACAACATATCCCGACGATAAAACCGTCGGAGCACAAAAGCGCTTTGACGGAGAGTCAAATTCCCCCCAACAATAAAACCATCACGTACAATGGTGCAAGGCAAAACATCATCGCGAAGAAATCTGTTTAATCTTAAATGAATTCCCTAAAGGGATATTTCCTTCTAGTCAATCTGTGGTAAAACAAATATACAGATAATCAGAAAATCCGTAGTTTTTATTTTAGACAGAAGAACATAAGAATTAATAAATTAAGAACATAGAATAAATCTGTACAATCAGCGAAATCTGTTGTTAAATAAACACATAAGATACAGATTATCAGTCGAGGGCGTGGATGATGAGGCCTGAGCGGAGTTTGGGCTCGAACCATGTTGCCTTGGGTGGCATGATGTTGCCGCTATCGGCAATGTCGATGATTTGTTGCATGGTTACGGGATAGAGTGCAAGAGCAACCTTCATCTCGCCACTGTCGACGCGCTTCTTGAGCTCGCCCAAACCGCGAATACCGCCTACGAAGTCGATACGCTTGTCGGTACGCAAGTCGGTGATACCCAGAATATCACGCAAGATGTAGTTACTTGATACAGAAACGTCGAGAACACCAATGGGGTCGTTGTCGTCGTATGTACCATCTTTAGCAGTAAGCTTGTACCACTTGCCACTCAAGTAAAGTGAGAATGTGTGCAAAGCCTCGGGCTTATACATTTCTTCTCCCTTATCTTCAACAATGAAGTTCTCTCCTACTCGTGCCAGGAACTCCTCGTCGGTAAGGCCGTTGAGGTCTTTAACGACGCGGTTGTAGTCCATAACCTTGAGGTGTGATTGCGAGAAGCAAACGGCGAGCAGGTAGTTATACTCCTCAGTGCCAGTGTTATTGGGATTGGCTTGCGCTTTCTCCTCGCCAACATGGGCAGCAGCGGCTGTGCGGTGGTGACCGTCGGCAATGTAGAGGTAAGGTATTGCATCGAATGCTGCAGTAATTGCATCGATGGTAGCCTTGTTGTCGATGGTCCACAGGGTGTGACCGATGCCGTCCTCTGACACAAAGTCATACTCGGGTTGAGTCTTAGCAGTAGCAGCGATGATATCCTCAAGCACAACATTGGGGGGGAAAGCGAGGAATACGGGCTCGATGTTAGCGTTATTCACCTGGATGTGACGCATGCGGTCGGTCTCCTTCTCGCGACGAGTGAGTTCGTGCTTCTTGATGCGGCCCTCGAGGTAGTCGTTGACATTGGCAGCAACGACGATGCCATACTGGGTGCGACCGTCCATAGTCTGGGCGTAGATATAATATTTCTCATCGGTATCCTGTACGAGCCAACCCTCTTTCTTGAAATGAGTGAAGTTCTCTACCGCCTTGTCATAAACACAAGGAGCATGCTCGTCGGTACCTGCAGGGAAATCAATTTCGGGCTTAATGATATGATACAGAGACATCTCGTTACCCTCGGCTTCCTGGCGAGCTTCGTCGCTTGAGAGTACGTCGTAAGGTTTAGATGCTACTTTTTCTACCAGTGGTTTGGGTGGACGAATTCCACAGAATGGTTTTACTTTTGCCATAATATAAAAGGTTAATAGGTTAAAAGTTTAATCGTTTAAAGGTTTAATCGATTAACTAGTTAAGGGGTTAATGGTTAATGATTAAAAAGTTTGATAGTGTTTTAAGAAATAAGGTGGTATAAGGTAAGATATTGCAGGCTGAGCAATGCACTCAGCCTACAATACCTATATGGTTTTTACTTCTTTGAGCGAAGAATAGTTTGTGCACGGTCGGGACCTACTGAAACGATAGTGATGGGCACACCGAGTTTCTCCTCGAGGAATGCAATGTAATCGTTGAACTCCTTGGGGAACTGGTCCTCGCTAGTGA
>JAGHTV010000291.1 GCA_018065165.1 Candidatus Sodaliphilus fimicaballi
TTGTATCATCATTCGTATATGTATACAGAAAGAACGACGCTGGTCGCATCTCAGTTCCCAACCCCGACGGTTCAGGTTATGTAATGTGTAACTACACTCAGGCTCTCCGCACAATGGGTTGGAAGACCGACGTCCTCTTCACTCCTGGCAAGGGCTTCAGGCTGAATGTTGTGTTCACTCTGCAATCACCCAAGATTGCTGCTTATAAGTTCAGTGCATTTGGCACCGACTATGACTACGCAGGCAAGTACCAGACTGGTATGTCTAACGTCCTCCTCGACATCACTCCCAGCTGGACTAACGGCAAGTTCAACATCTCTACTACTATCCGCTACAGCAGCAAGAAGTATGCTAACCTTGCTAACTCAGTTTACTTCAACGGTTTCTGGGAGACATTTGCTCAGGCAAGCTACAAGGTTAACAAGTACTTATCATTCACAGCTAACGTAGTTAACTACCTCAACCAGCGTGGTGCAAGTGGTAACGTTCCCGGTTCAGCTCTTATCGTAGATGCTACTCCCTACTACGGAACAGTTATCGCTGGTACTTACATCCGTCCCTTCGAGGCATCATTTGGTGCTCGCATCAACTTCTAATATAGCGATTGTAAGCTAAAAGATGAAGATTTTTAATCATTTGTTTAACATTCTGTTGGTCATGCTGCCCCTGTTTGCAGTAGGCCAACAGAATGTTGGTTTTAAGGGCGAGCGTGTTGTATCGCCCCAGATCAATGCCGCTGGTTCGGTAACTTTTCGTCGCGCAGCCCCCAAAGCAAAGCATGTCGAGGTTAAGGGCGACTGGGCTGCTAACGATGGCATTGGCACGTTTGTAAAGGGCAAAGATGGTGTGTGGGAATACACTACCCCTGTGCTCCCCTCTGAGATGTACACCTATCGTTTTGACATCGATGGCGTGATTACCCTCGATCCTGCCAACCCCTTCTCTTGTCGCGACGTGGGCAATGTGTTCAGCAAGTTCTACATAGGTAACGGCTGTGCCGACTATTATCAGGTACACGATGTGCCTCATGGCAGCGTGACGTCAACATTCTATCACTCAAACGCGATGAATGCCGACCGTCGTCTCAACATTTACACTCCTCCCACTTATGGAAAGAGCAATGCCGCTTTCCCCGTTTTATATCTGCTTCATGGTAGTGG